>JAFSBD010000139.1 GCA_017442025.1 Clostridia bacterium | reverse complement strand
CTTTAAACATCCTGAAACTCCTTTTGTTTTTTAAATATTATACCTTATATTTTTAGTATAATCAAGCATAAAAATAAGCACAGAACCTACAACGGCGGAAGCCGTAATCCCTCAAAGGAAGAGAGGGATTACGGTTGGTGCAGGATCTGAACCGGAAAGACGGCGCAGAACTGCGGGATTTCATTCTGCAAGAGCTGGAAAAGCAACTCGGTAAGGAGGCGGTTGCTTCAGAAATAAATAAAATCCGTCAGCAGGGAACTGCTAACGGATTGGATATTTCTTGGGAGGCGGCAAAGGACGAGTTGTGCGCGCGGATGATGCCGGAGATTCTTTTGAGAGGCAGAATAATTGAGGAGATGGCGAAACTGAATCCTCAAATGGCTGATTGGTTACGAAAAAGCATCTCTTGAAGAAACGGATGTTTTAGTTAGCTTTTACGTGGATGGTGAATATATTGTTCCTGTTCAGTTTGAAATAAAGAAGCAAAAGAATAGAGTTAGCAATTTGTACATGGCTGATGCGCTTAAAAAAATAGAAGCTGACGTCATGGGTGCAGGGCGGAAAAAAGGAAAATTCCGAGCCGTACCTGTTATCAGCTTCGATATCAGTATATCCAAGTTTTTTGAAAATGTCAACCCACAAGATAAAAATTTTAATAAGTATGTACCGGAATCTTTTTTGAAGGAGAATCAAAAAGCCGCAAAGGATGAGGCGGTTACAAGCGAAGTTGTAAAAATTACCAAAAAATTCAAAAAAACAAACGGTAAGCATCCGGATTATTGGAAGGATACGAACGCTGTCTATGATAAAATAACGGCGGCGCTGAATCCGTATCGGTTGGCAATGAATGCGCAGGTTGATCGGGCAGGGTGTGCAACGGATGGAGGAAAAAATCGTCGACGAATTATTGAGCGACGATGAATTCCGTTGCAGTCGGCTGTTTTGATATCTCATAGCCGATGATTTGAAAGTATCGCTCGCGGTTTGTGTGCCACTTCTGTGCCACCTTGGCGGCAAAAATAGCAAAAATAGACGCATTTTTGACTGCTTTAGCCATGATTTGAGCAAAACAAAAACGCCAAAAACCGCATCACAACTTGGTTTTTGACGTTTTTTCTATTGGTGGAAGTTAACGGGCTCGAACCGCTGACCCTCTGCTTGTAAGGCAGATGCTCTCCCAGCTGAGCTAAACTTCCACATATGGTGACCCGAACGGGAATCGAACCCGTGATACCGCCGTGAAAGGGCGGTGTCTTAACCGCTTGACCATCGGGCCAAAAGGTGGTGGCGCTAATTGGATTCGAACCAATGACACTGCGGGTATGAACCGCATGCTCTAGCCAACTGAGCTATAGCGCCTCAAAGGACCGTGAATAATAATACAATAAAAGATTCGATTTGTCAACACTTTTTTTGAAAAATTTTGATTTTTATTTCTTGGCTGTTTATCCTAAAAATAAAAGAAAAAAAGGTAGGTATCGTTATGGAACAGCAAGAAAAGAAGAACGAAAGCGGCGAGCTGGAGCAGCTTATGGAGCTGGGGATCGCCGAGAATGAAAACGGAATCCAGGTGCTTTCGGTGATCGGTCAGGTCGAGGGTCATTTCCTTGCCCCTGAGCAAAATAAAACGACGAAATACGAGCATCTTCTGCCGCTTTTGGTGGCGATGGAGGAGAGCAAAGAGGTCAAGGGCGTTTTGATCCTGCTTAATACCATGGGAGGGGATGTGGAGGCGGGGCTCGCCATTGCCGAGTTGATTGCCTCGATGGAAACACCTACCGTTTCGCGTGTTTTGGGCGGCGGTCATTCCATCGGGGTTCCGCTGG
>JAFSBD010000011.1 GCA_017442025.1 Clostridia bacterium | reverse complement strand
GTAGCTGCGCGAAACAGCATAGGGGTATAAAGGATAAAGAAATACTGCCCTGCCAACCCTTGTATCTGCTCATCCACCTGCATCCAAACAGGGATATATCCCTGCTTTCCTATGATAGCGGCTTTATGAATTTGATGAAAAAACTTTTGGATTTCAGTTGGGGTAATATCTTTTCCCATCTCTTCAGCTTCTTATTCGGTATAGTTTTGGGAATGTTTTTCTTCGGGCTGTATTATTCCGCAACCCGCAAAAAATGCGCTCAAACGCTGAGCGTCGAAGCCTGCCGCAATGCATCGGAAAAGATAAAGAAGCTGCCGGGTCTTACCGCGGCGGTGGCGACCTTGCCCATTTTGGGGGTCTACGGAATCTTTTTCGCCTCCCAATGGAAAGTATATCTTTCCGCTTTTTCGAAGGTTCTGCCCGAGAATTTCACCTATGCGGAATATGCCCGCGAAGGGTTCTTCCAGCTTTGCGCTGTTTCGGTAATCAATATGTTGATCATCAGCGCGTTGCAGAGCTTTATTCGCCGCAAGGGCGAAAAACCTGCGGTAATCACTCGCATTTTATCCATCCTTTATTCCTGTGCCACCTTGGTATTGATCGCAACCGCCCTTGCAAAATTGATTCTTTACATTCAGCAATACGGCCTCACCCCCAAGCGCGTTTATGCAGGTTGGTTTATGGTGGTGCTGGCGGTGTTGTTCCTCTTTGTCTTGGCAAAGCAGTATATTTGCCGCATACGATTGATTCCTTCCTGCCTTTTGGTCTGCGTTGCCCTTTCGGCGGTGCTCTTCCTTTCGGGGAGCGATCGGCTGATTGCAAAATATAATGTAGATCGTTATCTGGAAGGGCGTCTGGAATCGGTGGATGTAGATGCGATGAAGGATCTGGGGGATGCGGCCATTCCCGAGCTCATGCGCTTGGCAAAAGCATTTGATCGCAAAAACGGCACCGATATTTCCAAATTTGATGCCGATGAATATTATGATGATTATGTTTATCATGATATCGGCTGCCTTCTTCAGGATGCCGCCTATCGGGAGCGGTGCACCTTCTTTTCCTTCACCCTTCCACGCTATCGGGCAGAAAAAGTGTTGGAAGCAGAAGGCTTCAAGCCGGTTGCTGAAAAGAAAAAAGAAATCAGCTATGCGGTCAGCCCCTTCAGCTATGATGAGGTTATTGAAACCCATCAGCCGGGCGACCCCGGTGTTATGACCTATGGCTTCGCCAATGTAGATGAATCTCATTGCCGTACCGCCGAACGGGCGGTAGAGCGGGCCAAGAGGGAATGCAGCATCGATTATGAGGACCTCTTTGTTGCGCTCGATGAAGAAAACGAAATGTGGGAGATTTGCTTTTATGGCGCAGATTTTGTCGGCGGTGATCAGACCGTTTATCTTGATTTCAACGGTATCACCCAAATGATCCACTATGGTGAATAAAAAAGCCCCTTTGGGGCTTTTTTATTTTGGTCGGTATTTTTCTCTTAACTGGTTGAGGATCTTTTTTTCCAGCCTGGAAACAGCCACCTGGCTCATGCCAAGCTCGGCGGCGGTAACGCTTTGGGTCTGATCCAAAAAATAGCGTAATACCATCAGTCGCCGTTCCGCTGGGGAGAGGGTAGCGAGCATTTCGCCAACCACCACCCGATCCAATGTCTCATCCTCGATGGAGGGGGTTCCGGGCGTGATGCCGCCCTCTTCCGGCGGTAGATCCAGGGAAAGGGTCGCCTGAGTGGCCTCGGTAGCGGTAAGGATTTCTTCCGGCGATAATCCGCATTCTGCCGAAAGCTCCGAAAGCTTCGGCTCCCGCCCTAATTTTTGGGATAGGGCGCGGGTAGCGCGGTCGATCTTCAGCTTGTCCTCTTTATATTTTCGAGAGACTTTGATGCTTCCGTTATCCCGCAGATAGGTTTTGATCTCGCCGATGATCTTGGCTACTGCATAGGTGGAAAACTGCACCTTCTTTTCCGCATCATAATCCCGTGCCGCCTTGATAAGACCCACCGATCCGATCTGCATCAGATCCTCGTCTTCCACGCCAAATCCCCGATAGCGCTTGATCGCCATACGAACCAAACCGATGTTTTCTTCGATAAGGTGATCCTTTAATAGGGGCATGGATTATTCCTTGGAATTTATGTATTTGGTGAAGGTAACCGTTGTCCCACTCCCCGGTTTGGAGGTTACCCGCACTTTATCCATAAAGGTTTCCATAATGGTAAAGCCCATGCCGCTCCGCTCTTCCGCATTCCCGGTGGTAAAAAGAGGCTCCATGGCTTGTTTCACATCCTCGATGCCCTTGCCGCGGTCTTTGATGGTCAGGATCAGTTTTCCGTTTTCATAAAGTCTTCCGGTAATAGTGATGGTTCCGATGGTATCGGCATAGCCATGAACAATACTGTTGGTAACCGCCTCACTAACGGCTGTTTTCAATTCGATGATCTCTTCTACCGTTGGATCCAGTTGGGCGGCAAAGGCCGCCACCGCAATTCGCGCAAACCCTTCGTTTGCCGAGCGGGAAAGAAAGGCAATCCGCATTTGGTTATTCGCTTTCATATTTTTCCTCCTTGATAATAACGTAATTGGCAATCCCCGCCATATCAAAAATCTTTTTCGGAGACCCGCAGAGATGGCGAAGTTCTACCTTGCCATCCATGCTTTGCATCAGCTTTCGCCTGCCCATAACGACTGCAAGACCCGAGCTATCCATAAAACTAACTCCTCCGAAATCCAAGATCAGCAGGGAAGGGCGGTGGCGCTTGATCTTAAAATCAATGCTATCGGAAAGCCCGCGGGCGCAATGATGATCGATCTCCCCGTGGAGCTTGACCTCAAGCTCGTTGAAATTTTCCTGAAATGTTACATTCATATGCTACCTCCTGAAATAAAAAAACACCCTTTCATCATTATAATGAAAGGGTGTTTCTGATTCTGTCGAATTTTTGATCTTAAAACAATTTTTTCAGTTCCTTTGCCATATCGCCCGTCAGATAGAGCGAACCGGCCACCAATATGGATCGATTGCACTTTTCTTTGGCCAGCTTGGCTGCTTGGCTGTAACTGTCGCAGGCGGTGCAATCGTCGCAAAAAAGGTCGGCCATGTTTTTCAGGTCAAAGGCGGTCATGGCGCGGGGCAGAGGCGGTTGTACCGCCAAAAAGGCTTTGGCCCGCATCGCCAGTTTTTGAACAGCATATTGATAGGGCTTATCCCGCATCATCCCAAAGATGACCACCGGTTCTTTCAAAGCATCGATAGTGTCCATCGCTTTTACTAAGGCGTCGATGCCTTCCCGATTGTGCCCACCGTCGATAAAAATGAATGGCTCGCTGTGAATACATTCCAGCCGCGCAGGGATATGGGCCTGTTGCAGGCCTTTTTGCAACTGCTCCTCGGTAAAAGGGAATTGATTGCGGATCTGATATAAAGCTTCAATGGCGGTGATGGCGTTATAGATTTGATGCTCACCCCGCAGGGAAAGGGAATAGGAGGTGCCTTTATAGAGGAAGGTGCTCCCATCTTCATGAAGAGAAATCTCTTTGGGTTGTTCTCCCATGGTCAGCGGTGCATTTTTTGCGATGCATTGGGCGCGGATAACATCGATGGCATCCGCAGGGTTGCGGTTATATAAAACAACGGGGCAGTTTTTCTTGATGATACCCGCCTTTTCGAAGGCGATCTGCTCAATGGTATCGCCCAAAAATTCGGTATGATCCAAAGAGATGGAGCATAGAACCGAAAGGAGCGGTTGGTCAATGATGTTGGTGGCATCAAATCGACCGCCTAAACCTACTTCCAGGACGGTAATATCGCAATTTTCCTCTTTAAAATAAAGAAAACCAATGGCAGTAACTACCTCAAATTCGGTGAGGGGCTCCATCCCTTCTCGGGTCAGCGTTTGCTCGGCGGCCTGCACCTGCACGGCAAGCCGCGCTAATTGCTCCTCAGAGATCAGGCGGCCATTGATGGCAAAGCGTTCCCGAAAATCATAGATAAAGGGGGAGGTAAAGCACCCCACCTTATAGCCCGCTGCTTGTAAGACAGAAGCCAGCATGGTGGCGGTAGAGCCTTTGCCGTTAGTGCCGGCAATATGGAGAAAGGGCAACCCTTTCTGAGGGTTGCCCAACTGCTCCAGCAAAGCCGCTATCCGATGGAGGCCGGGCTTGGCGCTATGCGCCTTGCGGGCGTGGATATAATTTAAGGCTTGCTCATATGAAATCATCGATTTTTCATTTCCTCGATACTCTTTTTAAGGTCGGCGATCAATGCCTGGAATTTCTCTTTCTTGGCATTCTCCGCCTCGACTAATGCGGCGGGTGCTTTGGCAATGAAGCCTTGATTGGCCAGCTTGCCTTCTACCCGCTTCAGCTCACCCTCCGCCTTTTCCAATTCCTTGGAAAGGCGGGCAATCTCGCCGGCGATATCCACCAGCTCGGCGAAGGGAATGTAGAGGGATGCACCGTTGCAGACCAGCTTGATCGTTCCTTCGGGCGCGGGCTGATTCAGGAATACCTGATCGGCACCCGCCAGCTTCTGATAGAAGCTCTCCGCACCTTCAAACCATTCGGGATGAGCGGTTTCGATATAGAGGGAGGCCTTGCGGGAATGGGCAACGTTCATCTCGGCTCTGCGGTTGCGGATCGCCTTGATGGTCTCCATGATATGCTCCATCTTTTCGGCCCCTTCTTCGAAGCAAAGGGCGGGATCATAGGCGGGGAAGCGGGCGGTAACGCAAGCGGCCTCCTCTACCGGCAGAGCCTGCCAGATCTCCTCGGTAATGAAGGGCATGAAGGGATGCAGCATCTTCAGCGCGCCGGAGAAAACGTGCAACAGCACCTTTTGGGCAGTGGCACTTTCTTCGCCGCCGGCATAAAGGCGGGGCTTGACCAGTTCAATATACCAATCGCAGAAGAGATCCCAAATGAAATCATAGACCTTCTGCAATGCCAGCCCGATCTCGAATTTATCAAGATTTTCGGTAACATCGCGAACAACGTCGTTGTAGCGGGTGAGGATCCATTCATCCTCGGGCTTGAGGTTTTCTGCCTTAAAGGTCAGATCCTCTTCCTTAAGGTTCATCAGAATGAAGCGCGCCGCATTCCAGACCTTATTGGCAAAGTTGCGGGAGGATTCCACCCGCTCGGGATAATAGCGCATATCGTTGCCGGGCGCGTTGCCGGTGGCAAGGGTAAAGCGCAGGGCGTCTGCACCGTATTCCTTGATAACCTCCAAGGGATCGATGCCGTTGCCCAGGGATTTACTCATCTTGCGGCCCTGGCTATCCCGCACCAAGCCATGGATCAGAACGTGCTCAAAGGGAACCTCGCCCATCTGCTCCAAGCCGGAGAAGATCATGCGGGCAACCCAGAAGAAGATAATGTCATAGCCGGTAACCAGCGTGCTGGTGGGATAGTAATAATCCAATTCGGGAGTCTTCTCGGGCCAGCCGAGGGTGGAGAAGGGCCAAAGGGCAGAGGAGAACCAGGTATCCAGAACATCCTCTTCCTGGCGCATGGGAGCGCCGCACTTGGGGCAGGTATGAACATCCTCTTTGGAGATGATCATCTCGCCGCAGGCATCACAATAATAGGCGGGGATGCGATGGCCCCACCAAAGCTGGCGGGAGATGCACCAATCGTGAACATTCTCCATCCAGTTGAGATAAGTCTTGCTGAAACGGTCGGGAACAAACTTGGTGCTACCCGCCTTTACTTCTTTAATGGATTTTTCGGCCAGAGGCTGCATCTTAACAAACCATTGGCTGGAGGCCATGGGCTCAACGGTGCAACCGCAGCGATAGCAGGTGCCAACATTATGGGTATGCTCCTCGATCTTAACAAGGTAGCCGCCCTCTTCCAGATCCTTCACCATCTGCTTGCGGGCCTCATAGCGGTCCATACCCTCGTATTTCCCGCCGTTGGCATTGATCTTGGCGTTGCCGTCCAAAACCAGGATCTCCTCCAGATTGTGCCGATTGCCCACCTCAAAGTCGTTGGGATCGTGGCAGGGAGTGATCTTCACACAGCCGGTACCGAAATCCTTATCAACATATTCATCGGCAACCACCGGGATCTCTCTGCCTACCAAAGGCAGGATCAGCATCTTGCCGACAAGATGGGTATACCGCTCGTCCTCGGGATGGACCGCAACAGCCGTATCGCCCAAGAGGGTCTCGGGGCGGGTGGTGGCGATGGTAACATATTCGTCGCTATCCTTAACAGGGTAGCGGATGTGCCAAAAATGGCCGGGCTGCTCTTCATATTCAACCTCGGCGTCCGAAAGGGCGGTGGTGCAGTTGGGGCACCAGTTGATGATACGGTTGCCCTTATAGATCAGGCCTTTTTCATAGAGGTTAACGAAGACCTCTTTAACCGCCTTGGAGCAACCCTCGTCCATGGTGAAGCGTTCCCGATCCCAATCGCAGGAAGAACCCAGCTTTTTGAGCTGATTGATGATGCGGTCGCCATACATTTTTTTCCAATCCCAAACCCGCTCCAAAAACTTTTCGCGGCCAAGGTCATAGCGGGTGAGGCCCTCTTCCTTGCGCAGAACCTCTTCCACCTTGATTTGGGTGGCAATGCCTGCATGGTCGGTGCCGGGCACCCAAAGGGCGTTAAAGCCCTGCATCCGCTTATAGCGGATCAGGATATCCTGCAAGGTCTCATCCAGCGCATGGCCCATATGGAGCTGGCCGGTAACATTCGGAGGGGGGATAACAATGGTAAAAGGCTTTTTGCTCTCATCCGGCTCGGAATGGAAGTAGCGGCCCTTCAACCAGAAATCGTATATACGGTCCTCAAATTCTTGAGGGTTATATACCTTTTCAAGTTCTTTCATCTTCTATATCTCCTTTGATCGAAATCACATTTCTACTATTATAATGTAAGGCGTGGTCTTTGTCAATCCCTTTTCCAGCCGGTCAGGTCGCTGCGCTGAATGGCGCCGAAAAGCCGCTCGGCAAGCCCGGGGAAGCGTACTTCTGCCTCTTTTAAAAGTTCCTTGGTTTCTTTGCGCATGGAAGTATGATCCATGGGGCAGGGGTTTTTAACGATGGGGATATTAAGGCGCGCCACCGCATTTTCGATCTGCCGCTCGCTGAGGTAGATCATGGGACGAATGGTGCGCACATCCTTGCGATCCAGATAAGTAACCGGCTGAAAGCAGCCGATCCGCCCTTCATAGATCAAATTCATTGCCAGTGTTTCGATGGCATCGTCCTTATGATGGCCCAGCGCGATGGTGCGGCAGTTGTTTTCCAAAGCGGCATCATGGATCGCGCCCCGCCGCATCTTGGCGCAAAGAGCGCAGGGGTTGCTCTCTTTGCGGATATCAAAAACCAAGGGCGCAATATCGGTCTTGCGGACCACTAAAGGGATCTCCAGCTTTTGGCATTCCTGCTCCATGGCAGAGATATCAATATTATTGAACCCTAAGTCTATAAAGATGGCGATCAATTCAAATTGAGCAGGGTGGTAGCGGGATAGATGCTTCATTGCGTGGAGCAAAAGCATGGAATCCTTTCCTCCCGAAAGGGCAACGGCCACCCGCTCCTTGGGAGCGATCATTTGGTAATCATCCACCGCCCGCCGCATATAGCCGGAAATCTGCTGCATGGGAATTCTCCTTTGCCTTCAATTATGAAGATATTTTAAGGCTTTTTCCCTAAAAAAGCAAATAATTTTTTTAAATTGAAAGTGAGCAAATGAGAGTAAAATGGAGAAAAAACGAGATAATAGGAGATTGAAAAGGGCAAATTGATTTTTTTGAAAAAAGTGCTTGACACCGCTTGCCCCTTGTATTATAATAACTTGGCAATCAAAAGAAATGAATGAAGGAGAAGTAACGATGTCTACTTTTATGAAAAAGCAAGAGCAAGTCAACCGTAAGTGGTACATTGTTGATGCAGCTGATAAGCCGCTCGGCAGAGTATCCACCCAAGTCGCAATGATCCTGATGGGCAAGCATCGCCCGGATTATACTCCCCATGTAGACGGCGGCGATTGTGTAATCGTTTTGAACGCATCCAAGGTAGTCCTGACCGGCGATAAGCTGAATAAGAAGTTCTACAGATATCATACCGGCCATATCGGCGGTCTGAAGGAAGTAAGCTATAAGCGCATCATGGAAACCAAGCCTGAGAAGGCTGTGGAGCTGGCTGTTAAGGGCATGCTGCCCAAGAATAAGCTGGCAGATGCCGCTATGACCCGCCTGAGAGTTTTCTCCGGTGCGGAGCACAATTTGGGCGCTCAGAAGCCCGAAGTATTCGTGAAGTAAGGAGGACGGTAGGCTATGTATAACAATGAAACTTATTTCTATGGCACCGGCAGAAGAAAGTCTTCTGTTGCAAGAGTCCGTCTGCTTCCCGGCAGCGGCAACGTAACCATCAACGGCAGAACCATGGACGAGTATTTCGGCCTTGAGACCCTGCGTATGTTGGTTCGTCAGCCCCTGGAGCTCACCGGCACCATCGGCAAGTATGATGTTGTTGTCAACGTTGTTGGCGGCGGTGTCAGCGGCCAGGCCGGCGCGATCCGTCATGGCATCACCCGCGCTCTGATCGAGTCCGATGAGAGCCTCAAGAGCGTTCTGAAGAAGGCCGGTTTTGTAACCCGCGACCCCAGAATGAAGGAGAGAAAGAAGTACGGTTTGAAGGGCGCAAGACGTGCACCCCAGTTCTCCAAGAGATAACTTCGGCTTTGCCGAAAAAGAAAAAATGCTCCGTTTTATACGGAGCATTTTTTGTTTTATCTCTTGGAGAACAATGAAATAAATTCCTTTTAGGATTTGTGAAATACGCTTCGCGCATGAAATATTGTTTCACAATATGAAATACCTGCGGGCATCAGGGGATTTATTTTATTTCACTTTCTGCAAAGCAGAAAATTTCATAATGTGCGTTAGCGCATTATTTCATATTCGCTTTCGGCGAATATTTCATTAATTACTTTTTAACTCCGAAACCATCGCGGTTTTCAGGTTTCTTTTTTATTAAATTTTATTAAAGGTATGGACGAGCGGAGATTTTTTTATTATAATAAAATTATCAAAAAAGGGGAGGGGATGTCTAAAAATGGCCGAAAATAAAAAGCTCTATATTTTATTAAGCCAGACCGGCACTGTTCCTTCCCGCGTGCTGAAGATCATCACCCATGCAAAATATAATCATGTATCCTTGAGCCTATCCTCCGACCTTACTAAAATGTATTCCTTTGGGCGGCGGTATCTCTATTTTCCCATCCCCGGCGGGTTTGTTGCCGAATCGCGGGAGCGGGGTGTTTTCAAGCGGTATCCCCATGCGGATATTGCGGTTTTGGAGCTGGAGATCGGGGAAGAGACCTACCAAAAAATCGCGAAAAAGGTCGAAGAAATGTATGCCGAAAAAGGGGCGT
>JAFSBD010000138.1 GCA_017442025.1 Clostridia bacterium | reverse complement strand
ATGTAGATGTCCAGGAAAGTAGCGGTGCGGCCCAGGCTCATCGCGGCACCGTTTTGCTCCTTGATGGCGCCCAGATAGGCAAAATAAAGCCATTGAACCGCCTCTTTGGCATTGTGAGCGGGCTGGGAAATGTCATATCCGTAGAGCTCGGCCATTTGCTTCAGCTTATTGAGGAACTCAATCTGCTGATAAAGCTCCTCCACCCGCCGAATGGTATCGGCATCGATGGCTTTTAAAGCAAGCTCAGCCTTATCCTTTTGCTTTTGCTCGATCAGGCGGTCTACGCCATAAAGGGCAACGCGGCGGTAATCGCCGATGATGCGGCCGCGGCCGTAGGCATCGGGCAGGCCGGTGATGATGCCGCTATGGCGTGCGGCGCGGATGGTATCGTTATAAACGCGGAAAACACCGTCGTTATGGGTAGTGCGATAGGTGAATTCCTCTTCGATCTTGGGGGAAAGCTCATAGCCATAGGCCTTGCAGGCCTTGCGGGTCATATTCAGACCGCCAAAGGGGCAAACGCCGCGCTTTAAAGGCGCATCGGTCTGCAGGCCAACGATGAGGTCGTTTTCCTTGTCGATGTACCCGGGCTTATAGTGGGTCAGGGAGCTGACCGTTTCGGTGTCAATGTCTAAAATGCCACCCTTTTTCAGTTCCTCGGCCAAAAGGGCCTCAAACTTGGCTAAAACCTTTTCGGTTCGCTCGGTGGGCGGAGCCAAAAAGCTTTCATCCCCGGTGTAGGGGGTATAGTTCCGTTGAATAAAATCGCGGACATCGATGGTATTCTCCCATCTTCCGCCTTTAAATCCTTCCCATTGCTGCATAATTCTTTACCTCCATAGCAATTTATTCCATATAAAAGGGCAGCTTACGAAATGTAAACTGCCCAGACGGTCGGCTTTGAAGCCTTGCGTTCCCACCGCGTTATCGCGATAATCCGTCAGGGATCGTAAGGTCATTTATAGAATAACATTTTTGGCGCAGAAAGTCAATAAAGCAATTGCAGTTTCTCCCTTTTGATGATAGAATGTAAATATAATTGAAACTCTTTGTGAAAGGAGCATAAAATGTCGAAAAAATATGTCGTCGCGTTGGACCAGGGAACAACAAGTTCACGTTGCATTATCTTTGATGCAGATCTGAATATCGCCGCCGTTTCCCAAAAGGAATTGCAGATTTTTTACCCCCATCCGGGCTGGGTGGAGCAACGCCCCATCGATATCTGGGTCACTCAATACGGGGTTCTCACCGAAGCATTGCTCAAGGCGGGAATCTCCCCCGAAGAGATCGCCGCCATCGGCATCACCAACCAGCGGGAAACCACCATTGTCTGGGATAAAAAGACCGGCGAGCCTATCTGCAACGCCATTGTCTGGCAATGCCGGCGCACTGCGGAATTTTGTAAAGAATTAGAGGTGCAGGAAGGAGATTATATCCGCGCCCATACAGGCTTGCTGGCGGACCCTTATTTTTCGGCGACTAAAATTCATTGGATTCTCCATCATGTGGAGGGAGCCATGGAGCGGGCAAAAGCAGGGGAACTGCTTTTCGGAACGGTGGATACCTATCTGATCTGGAAATTGACCGGCGGCAAGGTCCACGCTACCGACTATACCAACGCCTCCCGCACCATGCTCTATGATATTCATGCCCGCTGCTGGGATCAGCATCTCTTGGATCTTTTGGAGATCCCTGCTTGTATGCTGCCGCAGGTACGCCCATCCCTGGGCGATTTCGGCATGGCGGATGTGATGGGCGTTTCAGTGCCTATCCGCGGCGTGGCGGGCGATCAGCAGGCGGCCCTCTTTGGTCAGTGCGGATTTCATAAAGGAGATTTAAAGTCTACTTACGGTACCGGCTGTTTTGCCTTAATGAACCTGGGCGATCAGCCGCCCAAAGGGGATACCGGCGGATTGCTCACCACCCTGGGCGCAACACCTTCGGGCGAGCCTTGCTATTGCCTGGAAGGGAGCGTTTTCATTGGCGGAGCGGTGGTTCAATGGTTGCGGGATGAGCTGGGCTTGATCCAATCCTCTGCCCAAAGCGAGGAGGATGCCAAGCAGGTGCCCGATAGCGGGGGCGTGATTTTGGTTCCCGCCTTCACCGGCATGGGCGCGCCCTATTGGGATAGCGAGGCAAGGGGCAGTATTTTCGGTTTGACCCGCGGCTCCAATCGGAATCATTTGATCCGCGCCGCATTGGACTCTATCGCCTATCAGACAGCAGATGTTTTGGCGGTGATGGGGGAGGTCTTGGGTCAGCCCATTCAATGCCTCAAAGTGGATGGCGGTGCCACCGCGAATTCGGTTTTGATGCAGTTTCAGGCAGATATTTTGCAAGCGGAGGTCCGCCGCCCCCGCATCCATGAAACTACTGCCCTGGGCGCGGCCTTTTTGGCAGGTCTTGCGGTTGGGTTTTGGGGAAATGCCGAGGAACTTGCGGTCAAAAACCGCTTAGCCAATCGCTGGCTGCCGCAGATCGATCGGGCAGAAGCGACCGAGAAGATGGCTCGCTGGAAAACAGCCGTTGCCGCCGCAAGAATGTTTAAATAAGCAAAAAGCTCTGTGCAAACGCACAGAGCTTTTTTCATTTGTGCCCGATTACACCATCGGGGAAAACAGAGGCTTTTATTAAATCTTCTGGCGTAATATCCAAAGCATCTGCAATGTTATAAAACACGTTCAAGGAAAAACCGTAGGCCATATTTGGTGCTTCAATGTTGCTTAGCAACGAACGGCTAATATTTGCTTTTTCCGCCAGTTTTTCCTGCGATAGGCCACGTATTCTTCGAAGTGTAGAAATAATAATGCCGAGTTGTATAAAACGGTCTCTGTTTTTGTAGTCTACTTCCTTTCCCATGATCAAAACCTCGCTAACAGACAGTGTTCTTTTCTTTTAATTATACTTTTATCATCATTTTATTTCAGTATTTTGGAGTGTGCGCTTGACTTTATTGGTAAGCGATGATATAATATGTCTCACATATTATGTTTATTAGTATGCGAATGTCTGGATGAATAGGTAGAAGAAACAATAAACATACTATTCAAAATGGTAAAGAACCATCATGGATAGGGTTATTTAATGGTGTTATTATTAAATTATACAAGAAAATGGGCGATTATTAGTTATTTTTATCTTTTTATTGAATTGACATTAATTAAAAAGTTTTATATAATATGCTTAAACTTATGCGCTCTATGGCATGAGAAGGTGAAATCTCAAGCCGACAGAGAAATATCTGCATTCAACTGCTAATATGCAAATAAGTTTGTATTATGCCATTGAAATTAAATCTGCGCCTGAGCCAATGTGCCTGTGCCATTTAATCGTTGTATGCGATTATGGTGCAGGCTTTTTAATTTACCTCTTGCCGCAAGTGATCAAAGAAAGAGGTGACAGTACTTGCAAGAATTATTAGAAAACAAAACGGAAAGCAAAGAAACAAAGGCTAAGCGACGGCGCTTTTATTGTCCCTTATGCGAAAAGCATACGGTTTTGTGGTTGCTCCCAACCACACAGATCAAAGATCTACCGATCAAATGCAAGCGTTGCGGAAAAGAAAGCATAGTTAACGTTATGCCGATTGACGAGGATTAAAATTCATAAAGAGTTCTGCGCAAACGCCAAGCATTGCATTGTATTAGGATACCAAAGGAAAGCGATTTTCAAATTTTCAGTTAAAAGCCTATTCAATAATAGGTGCCAAAATCATGTGAACGGTAAATAATGTGTCTTGTCTTCAACATTTTTACCTCACGCTGTCCCATCCCTTGCGGATGGGCAGCAATCAAAGGGCATAAGTTCTTAATTTATGCCTTTTGATTGCTGTTTAATTCAAAAGAAGTATCCCATTAGCGGTATCCAAAAAGGTAGAGAATATAGAGAAACGGCCTCAGAAAGCCCCCATCCTTAACAAAGCAAGCAGAATGAAGTCAAGTATTATAACCAAAATCAATATTTTTTTAAAAGGAAAGCGCCAATGCTCTTATTCATTCGAGAAGTCTGAGCCGGAAGAAATCACCGCTCATTCCGAATCGTTTGAGCGTTGCATACTATGCGGCAAAGAAACCTCGGTTCCTATCTTTATGCCGATAGAGCAACGCGAGAATTATGAGGTTGGATGCGGTCAGATCTGTACCTTATGTGCAAGGGAACTGTATGGGTCATTGGAAAAAGAGCATATGCTGACAGAAGCGCAGATTTTACTTGCTATAGAGCAAAGCAGAAAAGAAATTGAAAACAAATAAAGAAAAATCCCACTCTCGATTAAAATCGGAGTGGGATTTTTTATAATGCTTCTTCAATTCGTTTATGGAGATAATTGAGCACCTTCTTTTTATCTCCGCTCCAAAGGGGCGCAAGCAGGAGGGCTTTGGCGCCGTCGCCGGTGATGCGGTGGATCACCGTTTGGGGGCGTAGTGCCTTTAAAGCGGAGATCAGCAGATCACCGTATTGCTCCATCGAGAGGATAGAAATCTCCCCCTTGCGGTAACGCGCGGCATAGGGGGTGCCTTCTAAAATATGCAGGAGGTGGAATTTAACGCCGTCTACTTTAGCGATATTGACCGCCTCCACACTTTCCAAAAGTTCTTTTTCCCCCTCGCCGGGCAGGCCGATCATCAGATGGGCAACAATATGAATGTTTGGATATTTTCGGAGTGCCGTTACCGCCTCGAAAAAACGGGCGGTGGGGTATCCTCGCCCAAAATCCTCTGCAACGCGGTCATTGGCGGTCTGCAGCCCTAATTCGATAAAGAGGGGTTTCTTCTCCGAAAGGGCACCTAAAAATTCTACGGTTGCCAAGGGCAAGCAATCGGGACGGGTGCCGATGGCAATGGCGGCGATATCGGGTCGGTCGCATAAGGGGAGATAAAGCTCCTGCAACCGCTCAAGGGGCGCGTAGGTGTTGGTATAGCTTTGAAAATAGGCGATGTACCGCTCACCCTTGAACTTTTGGGCAACTCGCGCCTTGGCGGCATCGAGATCGGCGGCGGTAAAATAGCCGCTCCCGCCCGCGCAAAAGGCGCAACCTCCCTCGGTGCGGCTGATGCGGTTAGGGCAGGAGAAACCGCCGTCCAAAGAAAGCTTATAAAGTTTTTCGCCGAAGGTATCTCGGCAATAGTCGTTGAATGTATAAATCTTCATGCCTTAATTATAAGCATTTAATCTGCAAAAAACAATAAAAAGGTTCCCATTTTCTTCAATTTATGTTAAAATAAATTAAAATTATTTATCAGCGAGGTCTTTATGGATAAAATCAGATGTTGCGTGCCCTGCCTGTTTGGGCTGGAATCCTTGGTCGCCCAGGAACTTAAGAGCATCGGCGCGCAGGAAATAGAGTCGGAAAACGGGCGGGTGTTCTTCTCGGGAACGAAAGAAACCTTGGTGGATGCCAATCTCTGGTTGCGCACCGGCCAGCGGGTGGAGATCGTTCTGGGCCAATTTCCTGCCAAAAGCTTTGAGGAGCTGTTTGAAGGGGTGCGTAAACTTCCCTGGGAGGAATGGATCGAAGAGGACGGTCGATTTCCGGTAAAGGGGCATGCCCTCAATTCCAAATTGCATAGCGTGCCCGATTGCCAAAAGATCGTAAAAAAAGCGATCGTGCGTCGGCTGGAGGGGCATTATAAACGCTCCATCTTTCCCGAAAACGGTGCGTTGTTCAGCGTCCGTTTCTCCATCTTTAAGGATCAGGCTGTTTTGATGCTGGATACCTCCGGCAATGCCCTCCATAAGCGGGGCTATCGCCCTGCCGCCCAGCCCGCTCCCTTGCGGGAAACCTTGGCGGCGGCAATGGTGATGCTGGCGCGTCCCTATCCCGATACCGTTCTTTATGATCCCTTCTGCGGGAGCGGAACATTGCTGATCGAAGGGGCGATGCTGGCGCGGAATATGGCCCCTGGCATCGGGCGGGGCTTTTCGGCCGAAAATTGGCAGAGCCTTCCCAGAGCCCTTTGGCAGGAGCGGCGCAAAGCAGCCAAAGCCCTGGCTAAGCGGGATATTCCGTTCCGAGGTTTTGGTTTTGATATCGATCCCAAAATGGCGGCAATGGCGTTGGATAATGCCAAGCGCGCAGGGGTTGCCGATTGCCTTGCATTTCAAACGCGGGATGTAAAGGAATTTACCTTGGATACCCCGCGGGGCATGGTGGTGACCAACCCGCCCTACGGCGAGCGTCTTTTGGATGTGGAGCAGGCGAGGGCCCTCTATAAGGTGATGGGCAAGGTCTTCTTGAAGCAGGCGGGCTGGCGGTATTTCGTCATCTCGCCCGAGAAGGAGTTTGAAAAGATCTTCGGCCGCCCCGCCGATAAACGCCGCAAGGTCTATAACGGCACCCTGGAATGTAATATCTATCAATATTTTAAATCAAAGGAGTAAAGAAACTATGGAATTCAGCTTAAACAGCCCGATCCTTTTTTGGATCGTCGGCGGGATCCTGCTCTTGGTGCTGGGTCAATCGGTCTTTTTCCTGATCCGCGCCTGGCAGGCGGGCAAGGAAATGGGAATCGAAACGGTCAAGCTCAGAAAAACAGTGGTCTCTTCTGCCATCTTCACCATCGCGCCCGCTATCTCGATTTTGATGGGCGTGCTGGTCTTATCCAAAAAACTCGGCCTGGCGTTGCCTTGGCTGCGCCTTTCGGTCATCGGTGCGCTGACCTATGAGCTTACCGCCGCCGAAAATGCGGCCAAAGCGGCGGGAACATCCCTTTCCGAATCGGCCACCGCTGTTACCGGCGAGCAGTTCTTGAATATCACCATTGTTATGACCTTGGGGATCATCGTCGGCTTGGTGCTGGTCCCGATCCTTTGCAAAAAGATTCAGGGCGGCATGGTCAATCTGCGCAATAAGGATAGCAAGTGGGGCGAGATCGTTACCACCGCCTTGTTTATGGGCATGGTCAGCGCCTTTATGGGGCTGATCTTCGCCAATATCGGCGCAGGGCTGACCGGCTGGATCCCGGTCTTTATTATGATCATTTCAGCGGTTTGCATGGCATTATTCGGCCTGCTGATCAAGATTACCAAATGGAATTGGATCAATGATTATGCGCTGCCAATCTGCATGCTGGTGGGAATGGCTTCTGCCATTCCGCTCACCAATTGGATCGGAGGTTGATAAGGATGAAAAGATCTTATGATGAACAGATCCATATTGATGGAAGAATATGGGGCTTGATCGCCGGCGTTGCGATCGTTGCCTTTCCATTGTTGGTTGCGATTATTTATCATTTAAAGCCCGATTGGGGCGTGGTACTGAAAGGGTTGATCGGGGTTGCGCCGATCTTCTGGACGGTTGGCTTGATCGAGGTGTTTACTTATATTCCCATGCTGGGCGCAGGAAGTTCTTATCTTGCCTTTGTTACCGGGAATATTACTAATCTTAAAGCCCCTTGCGCCATGAACGCCATGGAAAATGCGGAGGTTAAGCCGGGCACCAAAGAGGCAGAGATCATCTCTACCATCGCGGTGGCTACCTCCTCGATCGTTACGATTTTGATTATTGCATTGGGCGTTTTGATGATCGCCCCGCTGACTCCTATTTTGGAGAGCCCTGTTTTGGAGCCTGCATTCAATAACATTCTGCCCGCGTTGTTTGGCGCGTTGGGCGTGGTTTATATCTCTAAAAACTGGAAGTTGGCGATTGCTCCCGTTTCGGTCATGCTGGCGATCTATATCATTTTGCCTCTCTTGGGAGTAAAGGGGCTGGACGGTCTGGTGGGGATCTTTGTTCCCGTTGGAGCGCTGATCGCTATCGCGGTAGCTCGCGTACTTTATAAAAAGGGGAAGATTTAAATGATTATTTTATGGATAGCCCTTGCGCTTTTGGCGCTGTTTATAGCGGTGGTGCTGATGCGGGCGGCGTTCTTTCGCCCTTTGCCCGAGCCGCAAGAGGAGATTGAGCCGCTGGAATTTGATCGGGAAAAGGCGGTGCGTGATCTGCAGGCGATGATTCGTTGCCGCACCGTTTCCGATAAAGATAAGGCCAATGAGGATGAAGGGGAATTTGAAAAGCTTTTAGGCCTGCTACCCCAAATGTTTCCGCAGGTCTATGCAACCTGCACCCTTCATCGCCCCGACCCTCGCGCTCTTCTTTTCCATTGGAAGGGGAGAGAGGCGGGCGACCCCACCGTTTTGATGGCCCATTATGATATGGTTTCGGTTGTGGAAGAAAATTGGGAAAAGCCCGCCTTTGAGGGGATCATCGAAGAGGGTGTTCTTTGGGGGCGTGGCACGCTGGATACCAAAGGAACCTTCAACGGCATACTGCAGGCGGTCGAGCATTTGATTTCTCAAGGCTTTCAACCCCAAAAGGATATCTATCTCGCCTTCGGCGGGGATGAGGAGATCAATGGCAATGGCGCGCCTGCCATTGTTGCATGGTTTAAGGATCATCAGATCCATCCCGCCATGGTGGTGGATGAAGGCGGTGCGGTGGTGGAAAATGTTTTCCCCGGCGTCAAACGCCCCTGCGCGGTGGTCGGGATCGCCGAAAAAGGGCTGATGAATGTTTCCTTCGAGGTGAGCGGCAACGGCGGCCATGCTTCCGCGCCCCCGCCCCATACCGCGGTTGGAATGCTTTCTGCCGCCTGCATGAAGATCGAGAACCATCCCGCTCCGCGGCGATTCACCCCTTCGGCAAAGGGAATGTTCAATGTTCTCGGCCGCCATTCAACCTTCCTCTATAAGGTTATTTTTGCCAACCTTTGGTGCTTTTTGCCGGTGCTGGATATGATCTGCAAAAAATCCGGCGGAGAGCTCAACGCCCTGATGCGCACCACCTGCGCCTTCACAACGATGCAAGGCAGCAAGGGCCTGAATGTAATGCCTCCTTATGCGCGGATGACCGCAAATCTGCGGATCATCAGCGGGGAAAGTGTGGAAAGCACCATGGCCTATATCAATAAGACGGTGAATGATCCCCAAATCAAGATCACCTGCATGGAAGGATGCGATCCTTCGCCGGTATCTAAAACCGATTGCGGGGAATGGGAGCAGTTATCTGCTGCAATTCGTGGGACATGGCCCGATGCGCTGGTCTCGCCCTACCTGATGCTGGCTTGCAGCGATTCCCGCCATTATCGGGATCTGAGCGATAAGGTCTATCGCTTCTCGGCGATGGCGCTTT
>JAFSBD010000137.1 GCA_017442025.1 Clostridia bacterium | reverse complement strand
GCGGAAGCCATGATCGAAGCGGGGCGTGTTACCCTCAATGGCCATCCGGTTCACCTTGGTGATAAGACCGACGGTGCGCGGGATCTGGTGCGGATCGATGGAAAGGTAATCAAGCCCATCACCCGCGAAAAAGTAACCTTAATGCTCTATAAACCCCGTGGGTATGTTACTACCATGAGCGATGAGCAAGGGCGAAAGTGTGTGGCAGATCTGATCGCCAAGGAGCGAATTCGCCTTTATCCCGTTGGGCGGTTGGATAAGGATAGCGAAGGGTTGTTGCTGCTGACCAACGACGGCGACCTGGCTAATAAACTGACCCATCCTGCTAACCACATCCCCAAGACCTATCGGGTTATTGTTAAGGGCGCTTTGAATCGGGAGCATATCAAGTCTTTTGAGAATGGGATTTATATCGAAGAAGATGATTATACCACCCGCTCGGCGGAACTGGAGATCTTGGAGATGAAGGGCGATCGGACCGTTTTCTATCTCACTCTTTATGAAGGTAAAAACCGCGAGATCCGCAAAATGTGCGAGGCATTGGGCTTAGAGGTCTTGCGGCTGAAGCGTGATAAGATCGCCAATCTATCCATTGGGACTTTGCGCTCCGGTCAATACCGTGCTTTAACCCAAAAAGAAATCAGTTATTTATATAGCTTATAAGGAGCATATATGAAAAAGAAACTTCTTGCTGTTTTAATGATAATCGGCATCATGCTTTTGATGGCATCCTGCTCGATACCGCTTGTTGGAGATTTTTTTGAAAGCGAGAACAGTTTAGGAAAGACCAACAATACTGCGGTTGCCATTGCCGAGGCAATGAAGGATTATCTTAAAAGTAAAAACAAAGAGGATTATGCCCTTTATGGGATTGAAATGATCCTGAATAGTGATAGCAACGGAATGGTCAAGCTTTACTATTCGGCTGCTGCGGCCAGTGAAGCGGAATATTCCGATATTTGCGTGGCGGAAGTGGATTCTAAAACCGGGCATGTGGAACGCTTTGGAAAAGCAAACTATACCAAGGATGGAATATTGCCCTATCAGTTGGTAAAAGAATCGGATCCTTTTGACGGCGGTTCTCTGCCCATCGATAGCGGAAAAGCAATCTCGGCCGCGGTGAGAGCCTTTAGCGGAAATCCGGATTTTCACTATGATTACGTGCAGATCCTTTTGAACGCACCTTCCGGTTTGGAGCAATATGAGATCGAGTTTATTTCCATGCTGAATGAGTCTATATATTATTGTACAGTGGATGCGGTGAGCGGGGCGGTATTGGCCTCTTCTACCGGTTCGCTGGAATGAGGAGATTACGATGAAAAAAAGAATCTTACTTTTCTGCGCAGTTTTTGTTCTTATATTAAGCGGGTGTAGTTTTAAGGTGCGACAGGATACCTTTTATATTCCGGAGGAAAAGGTAGAGTCTATTGTGTTTCAGAAGAAATATGTGAAAGATGATGGCTCTTTTTACTATTGTCAAAAACTCGTTGCAGAAAGAGAAGAGATTGAAGAATTTTGCGATAAGATTCGCTATCTTGATGCAAAAAAAGCATCCTATGAGAATGCCTATCCCATTAAAGAATATCCCGTGATCATTATTTTAAAGGGAGCGAAGGACCATAAATTGATCCTGACCGAAGAGGTTGCTTTTTTTGATCAAATACCTTATGTATATACTAAGGACGGCGTCTATTCGGATTTTCTGAAACTTTATGATGATATGGATTATCCCGAAGAAGAAACCAAACCCAATCCATAATTTATAAAAAGTCTTATACATCGGTATAAGACTTTTTGCATAAAATGAGGCATGAGGACCATGAAAGGAGCGTAAAAATGAAGAAGTTTATCAGTATTGTTTTAGTGATCTCCTTTTCTTTTCTGAATGCCTTTCCTTTTATCGGTTGCAGCTCGGCCGAGGCCGAGCAACCCAAAGAAGTGCGGGCGTGCTGGGTCTCCAGCATCGGGAATCTGGATTTTCCCGGTAAGATGGGTCTTTCCAAAAAGCAGTTGCAGGCGGAGATGGATGCAATTATCGAAAATTGCCGTAATATGGGGCTTAATACCATCTTTTTTCAGGTGCGTCCCACAGGGGATTCCCTTTATGAGTCGAATGTTTTTCCTTTGAGTAAATATTTATCAGGCAAACAAGGCGTTGCGCCTGCGGGGAATTTTGATCCACTGACCTATTTTATCAGTAAGGCCCATAAAGCAGGAATTTCTCTTCATGCATGGATCAACCCTTATCGCATCGGGACGGGAGAGAATGTTATAAGGGAGTTGTCGGCCGATAATCCGGCTGTTATCCATCCGGAATATACCATCCAAAGTAAAAGCGGTCTTTATTATAACCCCGGTCTTCCCGAAGCGCGTAATCTGATTTTAGATGGCGTTGCAGAGTTGGTGCGTAACTATGACATCGACGGCATTCATTTTGATGATTATTTTTATCCCTACAATATGGAGGGGTTTGATGATTCGGAAAGTTATCGATTATATGGGCAGGGAATGAGTCTGGCAGATTACCGGCGCGCCTCGGTAGACGAGCTGGTGCGCTCCGCTTATCAGTTGATAAAATCTTTAAATGAGGATGTTCAGTTTGGGATCAGCCCTTTTGGAATCTGGGCTAATGAAAGCACCAAAGCGGGCGGGAGCAAAACATCCGGTATGAGTTCTTATGCGGCCATCTATTCGGATAGTAAAAAATGGGTGGAACAAGGATGGCTGGATTATATCTGCCCGCAGATCTATTGGAGCTTTGACCATGAGGCCGCCCCCTATGGTGTTTTGGTGGATTGGTGGAGCGATGTTTGCGCCCGATCAAAGGTGGATCTTTATATCGGGCTTGCGGCCTATAAGGTGGATACCGAAGAGATCGGATGGAAAGAATCCGATTTGATCTACCGTCAGCTGCAATATGCTTCGGGCAAAAAAGGGTATGCCGGGCATTGCTTTTTCCGCTACGGGGTTTTGGTGGATAATCCCTTGAATCTTCGCGGTATGATCCGAAAATACTATAATGGCGGGCAATCGCAAGAGGTTGCGGCAGTAGTAAAACCCATCACCTTGAAACCTGCCGGCACCCTTATGGTGAACTCTCCTGCAAGCGGAACGGTTGTGGAGGCTTCAGGCATATCGGTCTCGGGTGTTACCGCACCGGGGAAGAGTGTACAGGTCAACGGCATTTCTGCTGTTGTCAGCCCCAAGGGATTTTATGCGGCATACATACCTTTAAAGGTTGGTTCCAATATAATAACGGTTCGTTCTAATGGCGGAAGCAAATCCATTTGGGTTACCCGCAAACAATCAAATGCGGAGTTGAAGACTTTAAATATTGATTCAGCTTATCCGAATGGTGAAGTGCATCGTAATAGCGGTGATTTGCTCTCTTTTTCGGTGAACGCTCCAAAAGGATGGTCGGTGCAATTGACCAACGGAACGCTGACGATTCCGTTGGTACCCACAGGGGATGGAAGGGTTTATCAGGCCTCTTGGGTTGTTCCTGCTTTCCCCGCAGGGGACAAACTGTTGCTGGATGGATTTGAATATGTTGTTACCGATTCAAAAAATAAGCAGATGAGAATCCAAACAGATCTTCAACTGAATCTATATGCCGACGAATTTTCCAAAGAGCAGTATCTTCAAAAAAATGCTTATCTTTTTGATGGGAGCAGGGGTGGTTCGCAGATGGACCATCAGCCCTTGCCCAAGGGAACAAAGGTGCGGATCATCGGTATAGAAGGAAGCCGCGGACTTTTGGAAAACGGCTATTGGGTGGAGCGCGAAGCGTTGGGAGATGAGCCTATAATTGCGGATAATCCTTCGGCTTACAATTATGAGAAAGTCGAGATCTCAGGAGACCTGCCATTGTTGTTTGCCCCCGACGGGGCAGAGGATCAGTTGCTATTGCAGGTGGATGCGGCAAGAAATATTCCTTTGAAAATTAAGTGCAACAATGCTAAGATCGGGATGGAAAGAGAGTTTTTGGATTCTTACGGTGTTTTGCGCTTTTCATCCAAGAACGGTGGAAAATTGGCGGGATATGAAATTTTTCCCCATAAAGACGGCGTGACCGTTTATTTGCGCTTTCATTCAGAAGGCTTGCGCGGAAAGAAAATACTGTTGGATGCAGGCCATGGCGGAATCGATAGCGGAGCGCTCGGGCCCGGCGGGAGTAAATATCCCGCAGAGAGTGAACTGAATTTGATTCTGGCGGAATATGTTCGGCAGGAGTTGGTTCGGGCGGGGGCAAATGTTTGCATGACACGTGCAGAGGATACCGCGCTGACCTTGGAGCAACGTGTTGAAAAATCCCGGGTCGAAGCACCGGATATTTTTCTTTCGATTCATCATAATTCCACCGAACAAACGGCAAACTTTAATGCTGTTTCGGGCGGACTGACCCTTTATTCTTCGCCCTTGGCAGAAGGTCTTACTCAAAAGATCGCGGAGAATTTATGGGATGGCGTTGGAGAAAAAGCGGGGAGTACTTATCGAAAACAAAGCCTCCATGTCTGCCGCCAGACCCGTTGCCCTGCGGTCTTGGTGGAAGCGGGTTATCTCTGCAATCCGCTGGAATATGAACGACTTTGCCAAGAGGGTGTTGCTCGAAAAATCGCAAAAAACATCGTTTTGGGCCTGGAAGATTATTTTGTTACAGTTTGTTCATGAAAAATATTGTATTTTACTTTTCATTTTTGATAAATAGTGATACAATATAATTTATAAATATATTTTAAGGAGCCGTTCATGAAGTTTATTCAGGAAAAACCAAAGGCGGGTGTGATCTGTAATTACGGGATGATCGACCATTTCAGAAGCAGTTACATTTCGCTGGATTTTATATTGCCTCTTTCTGCTGAAAATGCAACAGGAATGTCGTTGCTGGCAGGGGTCTTGAGCCGCGGAAGTGAAAATTTTCCGAGTATGGATGTGATCAGCCGTTACCTTGCAGAAAACTACGGTGCATCCTTCTCGATAAACGCAGGTAAAGCAGGGGAGATGGAGATCCTTACCTTTGCCACTCGTTTTTTGGATAACGAGTGCGCCATCGATGGCGAGGATATCCGCGCGGCGATCCTGACTCTTTTGCAAGAGATTATCTTTCGGCCTTTGGTGGACAAGGATGGCTTTTTTGAAGAATATGTGGCTCAGGAAAAGCAAAATCTTGCTGATAAGATTACAGGGCTCTTTAATGATAAGAGACTTTATGCGTTGGAACAGTGCAAGGCGCTGATGTGTGCCGATGAGCCTTTCGGCGTTTGCGAGTTAGGCGATTTGGAAACGCTCAAAACATTTAATCGCCAAACGCTGTATCGTTTCTTTCAAAATATGGTGAACAATGCGCAGATCGTTATCACCTATGTGGGCAAAGAAGAAGGAGATTTCCTAAATTCCCTTGCCGATGGCTTTGCGGAGCGCGCATCTTCCGTTCCCGAGGCGATTCTTCGGGATGCCCCTCCCAAGGTGCAGGAAATCATTGATCCGATGAAGCTCAATCAGAGCAAATTGAATCTCGGATTCCGATTGGGGCCGGAGGCGCAGAAGAACGGCGCGGCTTGCCGTTTGTTTAATGTTCTTTACGGCGGAAGTGCCAACTCCAAGCTTTTCATGAATGTTCGGGAAAGGCTTTCCCTTTGCTATTATTGCTCCTCTGCCATGGACCGTTTTAAGAACGTCATGTTTGTTGCAAGCGGTGTGGAGAGCGAAAAATATGAGCAGGCTCGGGCCGAAATCGAGGCGCAGCTGAAGGCTGTGGCGATCGGTGATTTTACCGATGACGAATTTCAAAGCGCCAAAAGTTATCTTATTGATAGTGTGCGAGGAATGCTCGACAGTGAGAGTGCTTTGGCCGCCTCTATAATTTCCTCCACATTGCGGGGAGAGATGAAGACCATCGAGCAAGAGATCAAAGAAATTGAAGCGGTGAGCCGTGAAGATTTGATTGCGGTCGCCAAGGAGATCCAATTGGATACGGTTTACTTTTTGAAGGGAGTCCAAAACGGAGAATGATTCAATCGGAAATTATCGCCAGCGAAGCGATCCATGCAGAATATGAAAAAATCACCCATCCCAGCGGGCTGACGGTTTATTTTATGCATAAGCAAGGGAATGCGAAGAAGGCGGCTATGATTGCGGCCAAATTCGGTTCCATTAACTATACTTTCTCCACGCAGGACGGTCGGCAGGTTACCGTTCCCAACGGAACGGCCCATTTCCTGGAGCATAAGCTTTTTGAAGGGGAACAAGGGAATGCCTTTGATTTTTATGCCAAGACCGGCGCAAAAGCCAATGCTTATACCTCTAATGATAAAACGGCTTATTATTTTATCTGTACCGATCGGTTTGAAGAAAATCTGGACGTTTTGCTCTCTTTTGTGACCCATCCTTATCTCACGAATGAGAATGTAGAAAAAGAGAAGGGCATTATTGCCCAGGAAATCAAAATGTATGAGGATGAGCCCGGCTGGCAGGGGTATTTCACCATGGTGCAGGGGTTATATCAAAACCACCCCATTCGACGGGATATCGCAGGAACGGTAGAGGATATTTATTCCCTTACCCCTGAGATCCTGATGGATTGCTATCGCACCTTTTATCACCCCAAAAACCTGGTGATGGCGGTTGTCGGTGATGTTGAAAAAGAAACGGTTCTGGTAGCGCTGGATCGTTATTTCGGCGATGTTGCCGACCTGGAGTTTGGCAAAATGCCCATCGAGGAACCCTTGGAGTCGGGGGAGCGGTATGTTGAAAAAGCAATGCTGGTCTCCAAGCCCATTTTTCATATTGGATTTAAGGATAACGAGACCGATGTGAAAGGATTTGCCCTTTCCAAGAAAGAGATGGAAGTGGAGATTTTGCTGGAATATCTTTTCGGAAAATCTTCTTCATTTTATAAGGAACTTTATGAAGCGGGGCTGATCAACGGAGAATTCGATTGCTGGTATGATCTTTCGGATTATTTCTCCTTTTGCGTCATCAACGGTGAGAGTAATGATCCGAAAAAGGTGGAAGAATGTGCCTTTGCTCATATTGCGCTTCTCAAGGAGAAGGGAATCGATAAAGATCGTTTCCGCGCCATCCGCAATGGATTATATGGGTCCATCATTATGGATGCTGAGCAATCTTACGGCATGGCCAACCGCTTGGTAGCCAACAATCTCAACGGCGCGGAGACCTTTGATGCCATTGATGCCCTGCAGCAGATCACCGCCGAGGATCTTTTGGCGCGGGCAGAAAAAATGTTTGCGAAAGAGCGGAGTTGCCTTTCTGTCATTCAACCGATCAAGGAGGAAGAATAAATGGATTTTAATACCGTTTCCTTTCCCGGTTTTGGAATCGGGGAGTTTAAAATTAACCCCACAGCTTTTAAGATTACAAATAATATCACTAT
>JAFSBD010000136.1 GCA_017442025.1 Clostridia bacterium | reverse complement strand
CTTGCCCTTAGCGGCAGCCAGAGCAGCGATATCAGCATCCTCGGTGGGAACGAACTCATGGAGAGGGGGATCCAGGAAGCGGATGGTAACAGGGTTACCCTTCAGCGCAACATAGAGCTTCTCAAAGTCGCCCTGCTGATAGGGGAGGATCTTATCGAGAGCGGCTTCGCGCTCTTCAACGGTATCGGAGCAGATCATCTCGCGGAAAGCGGCGATACGATCGGCCTCGAAGAACATATGCTCGGTACGGCACAGGCCGATACCTTCAGCACCCAGCTCAACAGCCTTAGCGGCATCGGCGGGGGTATCTGCATTGGTGCGGACCTTCAGGGTACGGAACTCATCGGCCCAGTTCATGATGGTCTCGAACTCGCCGACGATCTGAGCGTCAACGGTGGGGATGATGCCATCATAGATGTTACCGGTAGAACCGTCGATGGAGATATAATCGCCTTCAACATAGGTCTTGCCGGCCAGAGTGAACTTCTTGTTCTCTTCGTCCATGTTGATCTCGCCGCAACCGGATACACAGCAGGTACCCATACCGCGAGCAACAACGGCAGCGTGGGAAGTCATACCACCGCGGACAGTCAGGATACCCTGAGAAGCCTTCATACCGGTGATATCTTCGGGAGAGGTCTCGAGGCGAACCAGGATAACCTTCTCGCCGCGGGCGTTCCAGGCCTCGGCATCTTCAGCGGTGAAGACAACCTTACCGCAAGCGGCACCGGGGGAAGCACCCAAGCCACGGCCGGCGGGAGTAGCAGCCTTCAGAGCCTTGGCATCAAACTGGGGATGCAGGAGGGTATCGAGGTTACGGGGATCGATCATCGCAACGGCCTGCTTCTTATCGATCATGCCCTCGTCAACGAGGTCGCAAGCGATCTTCAGAGCAGCCTTCGCGGTTCTCTTACCGTTACGGGTCTGCAGCATGAAGAGCTTACCGTGCTCAACGGTGAACTCCATATCCTGCATATCGCGATAGTGATCTTCCAGAATGGCGCAAACCTTATTGAACTCGGCAAACGCCTCGGGGAACTTATTAGCCATCTCAGCGATGGGCATGGGAGTACGAACACCGGCAACAACGTCTTCACCCTGAGCGTTGGTGAGGAACTCACCCATCAGGCCCTTATCGCCGGTAGCGGGATCGCGGGTAAAGGCAACGCCGGTACCGCAATCATCACCCATGTTACCAAATGCCATCATCTGAACGTTAACGGCAGTACCCCAGGAATAGGGGATATCGTTATCGCGGCGATAAACATTGGCGCGGGGGTTATCCCAAGAACGGAAAACAGCCTCAACAGCACCCATCAACTGCTCAACGGGGTCGGAGGGGAAGTCCTTACCGATCTTGTTCTTATACTCAGCCTTGAACTGCTCAGCCAGAACCTTCAGATCCTCAGCAGTCAGCTCAACGTCCTGGGTTACACCCTTCTTTTCCTTCATCTCATCGATGAGCTCTTCGAAGTACTTCTTACCGACTTCCATAACAACGTCGGAATACATCTGGATGAAACGACGATAGCAGTCGTACGCCCAGCGCGCATTGCCGGACATGGTCGCCATGGTCTCGACGACTTCCTCGTTCAGACCGAGGTTGAGAATGGTATCCATCATACCGGGCATGGAAGCGCGGGCGCCGGAGCGAACGGAAACCAGCAGGGGGTTTTCCTTATCGCCGAACTTCTTGCCGGTGATCTCTTCCATCTTGGTGATGTTCTCAAGGATCTCGGCCTTGATATCATCATTGATCTTGCGGCCGTCTTCATAATACTGGGTGCAAGCCTCAGTCGTTACGGTGAAGCCCTGGGGAACGGGAAGACCGATGGCGGTCATCTCAGCCAGGTTTGCACCCTTGCCGCCGAGCAGCTCACGCATGGTAGCGTTGCCTTCTTTGAAAAGGTAAACAAACTTTTTGCTCATTCTTTTCTTTCTCCTTTATAAATATTTTTTAACACAAGTTTAACGGCATTTTATGCCACCTGTCATTATAACAAGAATATATTCATTAGTAAACTCTTTTTTTGGATTTTTTTATATTTTTGAAAGAATTATCCAAAAAATCAATAATTCGGCAGGTCAAGTTGGTCAAACTTGGTCAAGAAAGCGTAAAGCTTATCGGCGATCTCCTTGGCACCGCCTGCCCGATCGCTCTCCACATTCATGGGGATGACCGGATCATGCAGGCTCATCCGCACCAGGAACCAACCGTCGCCCTGATCGGCGGGGAACTGCACCCGAACGCCCTCATAGTTGGGCGTAACCATCGCCCAGCCCTGCGCCTTGCAATACTCTTCCAGCTCGGAGAGCACCTTCGCGCCGTAGGCCTTGAAATCGGGCTCTTTAATGGATGCGCGCAGTTCCAAAGATTCGGCAGGCTCGGCCAAGCCATCGATGAGGGAGAGCAGGCCCTTGCCTTCCTTCTTCAGCACCGCCAGCTCGCAGAGCAGGCGGGCGGCGAGATAGGAGCCGTCGTCGAGATAATGATTTTCCTTCAATGCACCGTGGCCGCTGGTTTCCATTGCCAAGGGCGCGCAAACGCCGGTGGATTCCAGCCGCTTGGCCTCATCAATAACTTTTTTATAGCCCCGCATGAACCGATGATGGACACCGCCCTTGGCCGCAATAAATTCTGCTAAGCCCCGGGAGGTAACGGAATCGGTAACGATGGTGCAGCCGGGATGCTCGCGGAGCATCAGCGCACCGATCATGGCGATCATGCGGTTGCGGTTGATCTCCTTGCCGCCGGCATCTACCACCGCCGAACGGTCGCAATCGGTATCGAAACAGATACCCATATCGGCCCCTGCCGCCAGGGTGGCTTCGGCGCAGGCCGCCATTGCCGCCTTATTTTCGGGGTTGGGGATATGGTTGGGGAAGGTGCCGTCCGGCTCCAAAAAGACAGAGCCTGCGGTTTCGGCACCCAAGGGAGCCAGAACCTTTTCCACAAAGAAACCGCCCGCGCCGTTTCCTGCGTCCACAACCACCTTAACGCCGTCCAAGGGGCGTTCCTCGCCGGTCTTACCCCGCACCAGATCCACCAGGCTTTGGCTATAGGGGCTCATCAGATCAAAATCCTTTACTTCACCCTTGGCGCGCACCTCAAAGGCGTTAGCCTCGGCCAGCTCAATGATGGCGGTGATATCCTTGCCGTCCAGACCGCCGGCCTTGGTGAAGAACTTCAGACCGTTCTTATCATAGGGCAGGTGGGAGGCGGTGATCTCGATCGCGCCGTCGCAATCACTGCCCGCATAATAAGTAGCAAAGAACATGGAGGGGGTGGTTGCGATATCGCAATCCAGAACCTGCGCGCCCATGGCGCAAAGGCCCTCGATCAGCCCTTCCTTCAAGGCAGGGCCAGAGATGCGGGGATCCCGCCCGACAGCGATCTTGATGGGGGCTTTCGCGCCCCGCTCCTCCAGCAGAGCAACAAAGGCCTTGCCGAAGAGGGTTGCCCGCTCGGGGGTGAGGTTGGGGGCATCGCCCAGAGCGGTGCCGCGAATGTCTGTTCCGTTTTTGAGTTGTTTCATTTTGCGATCTCCGTTTCTATTGTTATCAATTTTGTTATATCTCCGTAAAGGGCCCACGCTCCGGTGGATTTAAACTCCCCGATGTCCGCCGCCGCAAAGAGCGCGCCGCCCCGATAGGCCAGCGGGATGATGGGCGTTTGTTTATCAAAGGCGGTGCAATAGAGCGCAAGGCCTTTTGATCCGTTTTGATAGTCCGCCGCCGCCTGCTCCAGGGCGGGGAAGGTACTGCCGCTATAATTGATGGCACTGCCTGCGGCAAAAAGGGCGGTATTGAGGGTGCGGCCGGTTTTGACCTCGCCCAGATAAAGATCGAAATCCCCCGCAAGGAGGCGGGCATCATAATCCGCCCGCGCCACCGCCTCGATTTGGATCGTTACCCCCGCAACCCCATAGCTTTCGGCCACCGCCTGGGCGGCCTCCCGATGGATCAGGCTTTCCTTGGCCACCAAAAGGCGGAAGGTGAGGGGTTTCTGCTCGGCATCTAACAGTTCTTTTTCGGTAACGGTCAGGTTCAGCTCCGCGGCAAGGGCTTTTTTCTCGCCTTCCGAAAGGCCGCCGCCCTCCACCGTTTGCACCGCTTTATACCATGCGGGCTGATAGGGGTAAACAGCCGCCTGGGCCTGCCCTAAAAGGACGCTCTGCACTAACTTTTCCCGCCCGATCAATTTATTGAGCAGGTTGCGTAGTTTGGGGTTTGCCAGCAGGCCTTCCCTGCAGTTGACCCCTAAATAGAGCAAATTATCCCCGGGCACACTCTGCACCCGATAACTTTTGCCCCCCGCAAAGACCTGCTCGCTCTCGGCGTTGCCGAAATAAACATCCAGCAGACCAACAGCAAACATATTCTGCCGCTCCTTTTCGTTGGCGGGCTTTTTAAGATAGATGGTCTCGATGGAAGGCTGGGCGAAATAATGCTGATTGGGCACCAACACCCGCTCCCCGCCTTTGACGGAGAACCGATAGGCCCCGCATCCCACATCCTTGCCTTTTTTGACAATGGGAATGTCTAAATTGTTGATAAAGTCCACATCCGCCTGATGAAGGGTGAGTTTCAGGGTTCGTTTGTCCTCCACCCGATAACTGCGGACATTCTGCAATCTTTCATAATAAGGGGAGGAGGGGTTATTGCGTACAATGCGGAAACTTTCCTCCACATCCGAGGCGGTAACCGCCGAGCCGTCGCTGAACTTGAGATCCTTTTTCAGCCGCAAGGTTACTTCCGTCTGCTGCACCTCCACGCTCTCCGCTAAAACATATTGCACCTCCAGCGCCTTATTGAGGCGGATCAGAGGGCTATAGACCAGCTTGAGCAGTTCATGATTGTCCCGATTGGTGGTGGTGAGGGGGTGGATGTCCATATCCTCATAAAAGACCAAGGAGATATAATCCCGCGCAGGAATGATCTCCGTTTCCTGCTCCTGATGGCTATAGGCCCCCAATTGACTGCTTCCCGGCAGGGGATCCTCCCCGCCGATGGCGCAACCCGCCAGGGAGATGGTGAGGCAAATCAGCCCCAACCAAATGAATATTTTTTTCATGTTTATTCCTCCATGGCGATCGCCCCGATCAGGCTTCCCCGCCGTCCATTTGTATACCGATGGGAATAATAATCAGAATTATTACAAAAAGTACAAATTTTCGCGGTAAAAATATGCTCTTTCAGCACCCCCGCCTCCTGCAGGACCAACCGATTGGCGGCCCAAAGATCCACCATGGAATGACCCTCGCGGTTGCTTTTTTGATAGGGGAGAGCCTCCCCGAAGCGGGCGGTAAACTCCGCCTGCACCTCCGCGCCCACCTCGAAATGGCAGGGGCCGATGGAAGGGCCGATGGCGGCCAAAATCTTTTGAGGGTCTGCTCCTAAGGCAACCATTTTAGAAACCGCCTCGGCGGCGATGCTCCGGACAGTGCCCCGCCAGCCGGCATGGACCGCCGCCACCACCCGCGCCTCCGGCTCCACCATCAGGATGGGAACGCAATCGGCGGTAAAGCAGATCAGCCCCAGCCCCGCCGCGGCGGTAACAACCCCGTCGGTCTCCCGCAGGGTGCGGTCACGGCCGCGGTTTTTATAGGCTTCATCCACCGCCGCAACATGGTTGGTATGGGTCTGATGGGTCAAGACCAAGCTCTCAAAGGGCAGGCCGTTGGCGGCGCAGAAAAGGCGGAAATTTTCGTCCACGATCTCTTCGCTTTCCTTTTGATAGGAAAAACTCATGGAGGCATAGTCCCCCGGGCTGACCCCGCCATGGCGGGTGGAAAAACCGTAACGCAGGCCTTCGATCTCATCGAAAGCCCTGCACTTTAGGGTGATCACGCCGTTTTTTTCCTGCAGATAAAAACTGTTGTTCATTGCGCTCCTTTAACGATCGGTTGATCGGAATAGTTTTTCAGCCCCTTGCGGAAGGCTTCGG
>JAFSBD010000010.1 GCA_017442025.1 Clostridia bacterium | reverse complement strand
CCCTGCCGGCATTATGCCCTAAGGGGGCAGTGCAAACTACCGGCACGGCCGGTAGTTATGATTCCAATTCCGAGGCGGCGATGATCATGCGCTCCAGTTCCTTGGCGGCGATGGAGAGGGTCTGATCGGTGCGCTTTAAAAAGCAAACCGAGCGGGAGGGGATGGTCTCTTTGAGTTTCAGGGGGATCAGTGTATCGCTGTTTTCCTCCTCCAAAAACTCTTTAGGAACAAAGCCGATCCCCAGATTGTTGCGGATAAAGGGAAGCACCTGATCGGAGGTATAGGCTTCGATCTCAGGGGAAAACTGCAGGCCATGCCGCATAAACCATTTGGTGTAGAGCGCATAGTTAGCGGTATGAGCCCCTAAGGAAACGATGGGATATTCTGAAAGCTTTTGCAAGGAGATGGTCTTTTGGGCAAGGTCGGCAAAGGCGGTGCCGGCCACCGCGATGGTCTGGATTTTTTTTACATAGCGGGTTTTAAGCGATTTGGTATTGCCTAAAGGAGTGGTAACGAGTGCCAGTTCCACCGCCCCGCTCTTTAAAGCGGTGATGGCTTGGGGGGTGGAATGGTTGGAGATTCGCAGATGAACCTTGGGATACCGCCGGCGGAATTCCTTCAACACCGGCAATAAAAAGCAACGCAAAGCCACCCCGCTGACGCCGATGGAAACGGTGCCGCTCTGCATTCCTTTTTCGGTGCTCAGTTCTTCCTCACCTGCCTGGATCTGCTCAATGGCCACACGGACATAGCTATATAATTTTTCCCCTTCGGGGGTGAGCTGAACTCCGCGGTTGGAGCGGACAAAAAGGGTGCAGCCCAGATCGTTTTCCAACTGCTTGACGGTGCGGGTAATGTTGGATTGGCTGTTCATCAGAAAGTCTGCGGCCTGGGTGAAATTTCCGTATTTGGCAACATAGTAAAAGATGCGGTAATGGTTATAGTTGGTGTTCATAAATCTTCTCCGTTTTACCATATCAAAATAATATAGATATGATTATAAACATATATTTTACAGATTTTAACACTTGTATTATAATATAATAGATTTGATATGTCAATGGATGAACTCAAAAGAAAATAGCAGATTTTTTATTATTTTGGGTCTAAATATGCAAAATATGGTTCAGAATTGTCGAGAACGGTTGAAACCGGAAAGGTCTTATGATAAAATTATGCTGATAAACTATAATAAAAATCCGCAAGGAGAGAAACGAGGAAAAGACATGAACAAAATCACCATCATCGGAACCGGAAGTGTTGGATCGACCATCGCCTATACTTTGGCGATCAACGGGACAGCCTCGGAGATCGTTATGATCGATATCAACGGCGAGAAGGCGTTGGGTGAATCGATGGATATCCGCCAGGGTACTCCCTTCAGCAACCCCTGCTCAGTCTATGCCGGCTCATATGAAGATGCCATTGGATCGAATATCGTTATCATCACCTGCGGTCTGCCCAGAAAGGCAGGTCAATCCCGCCTGGATCTGGCTCAGACGAACGTTGATATTTTGAAGAGCGTAACCAAGGAGATCCTCCGCTACGCTCCCGGAGCTACATATATCATCGTCAGCAATCCTGTGGATATTATGACCTATGCGTTCTGCAAATTCTCCGGCTTGCCTGAGAACCGCGTGATCGGTTCGGGCACCTTGCTGGATACCTCCCGCCTGCGTTCCCGCGTTTCGGAGTATTACGGCATTAATCAGCGTAACGTTCATGCCTATGTTTTGGGGGAGCATGGAGATTCTTCCTTTGTACCCTGGTCGGTGGCGAATATTTCCAATGTTCCCATCGATGATTATTGCCATGCGGTCCAGACCAATATGCTCCATCCCGAGCTGAATAAGAAGGAGCTGGAGGAGTATGTCCGCAAATCGGGCGCGCATGTGATCCAGCGGAAGGGCGCGACCTTCTATGCCGTTTCCATGTCGGTTTCCCATATCTGTAAATGCCTTCTGAGCGGTGTGGATACCACCATGACCGTTTCCACCATGCTCCATGGGGAGTATGGCATCGAGGATGTCTGCCTGAGCGTCTTAAACGTCGTTGGCAGTAAAGGCGCCCATAGCAAGGTGCTTTTACCCTTGAATGAAGCGGAAGTTGCCGCCCTGCGCAAGAGTGCCGATAGCCTCAAAGAGGTTATCAACGGCCTGAAATTCTAAATAAAACCATTTCGAAAGGATAAAAAGCAATGGATTATCGTATTGAACATGATTCTATGGGTGAGGTTAAGGTTCCTGCCGACCGTTTGTGGGCGGCGCAGACCCAGAGAAGCCACGAAAATTTTGAGATCGGCGTGGGCATCGAAACCATGCCCCGCGAGATCATTCATGCCTTTGGTATTTTGAAAAAGGCGGCCGCCATCACCAACCATGGCCTGCGCCCTGAAAAGATGACAGAAGAAAAGCTTTCGGCCATCAAAGCGGCCTGCGATGAGGTGATCGCAGGATCGCTCAACGATCATTTCCCGCTGGTGGTCTGGCAGACCGGCTCGGGTACCCAGTCCAATATGAATACCAACGAGGTGATTGCCAATCGGGGAAATCAGATCCTCGGTAAGAAGCTGCTTCATCCCAATGATGACGTCAATATGAGCCAGTCCTCCAACGATACCTTCCCCACCGCCATGCATATTGCGGCGGTGCTGGCCCTGGAGGAAAAGCTGATCCCCGCCGCCAAGGAGCTGATCGCCACCTTTAAGCGGCTGGAGGAGGAGAATGAAGGAATCGTTAAGAGCGGCAGAACCCATCTGCAGGATGCCACCCCCATCAAGTTCAGCCAGGAGATCAGCGGTTGGCGTTCCAGCTTGGAAAAGGATGTGGAGCTGATCCGCCGCGCCATTGAGCCTCTTTATGAGTTGGCTCTGGGCGGTACCGCGGTCGGCACCGGACTCAATGCTCCCGCCGGATTTTCCGAGCAGGTGGCGGAGCAGGTCGGGCTCCTCACCGGCAAGCCCTTCCGCACTGCAGAAAATAAATTCCATGCCCTCACCTCCAAGGATGAGCTGGTATTTGCCCATGGTGCCATCAAGGCGATGGCCTGCGATATGATGAAGATCGCCAACGATATCCGCTGGCTGGCCTCCGGCCCCCGCGACGGTCTGGGCGAGATCTTTATCCCTGAAAATGAGCCCGGCTCTTCCATCATGCCCGGCAAGGTCAACCCCACCCAATGCGAGGCGGTTACCATGGTCGCTGTTCAGGTAATGGGCAATGATGTTGCGGTGGGTATGGCCGCATCCCAGGGCAATTTCGAGCTGAATGTATTCATGCCTGTTTGCGTTTATAACTTCCTGCAGTCGGCAAGATTGCTGGCTGAGGCGATGGTATCCTTTAATAAGAATTGCGCAGTCGGGATCACCGCCAATAAGGAGAAGATGCATCATAATCTGCATAATTCTTTGATGCTGGTTACCGCCCTCAATCCCTATATCGGCTATGAAAATGCGGCCAAGACTGCCAAGAAGGCCTATAAGGAGAATATCTCGCTGAAGGAAGCCTGCGTTGAGCTGGGCTTTTTGACCGAAGAAAAGTTTGATGAAGTGTTCCATCCGGAAGAGATGGTTTGATTGGGAGGTCCTTTTATGAAGGTAAGTTATTTCCCCGGTTGCACCCTCAAGAATAAGGCAAAGGCGCTGGATGAATATGCCCGCCGCTCTGCGGAAGCTTTGGGTGTAACGCTGGAAGAAATTGAAAATTGGCAATGCTGCGGCGGCGTTTTCACCACCGCCCGCGATGAGGTTGCCACCAAGCTTTCCTCTGTCCGCATTCTGAAGGCGGCGCAGGAAAAGGAGCAACCGCTGGTAACGGTCTGCTCTGCTTGCCATAACGTTGTGAAACAAACCAATCACGCCATGCAGACCGATCGGGAATTTGCCGATAAGGTCAACCGCTATATGGCGGAAGAAGCTCCCTATAACGGCGAGACCGAGATCTATCATTATCTGGAACTGCTGCGGGATGTGATCGGCTTTGATGCCTTGAAGGAAAAGGTGGTAAACCCCCTCAAGGGCAAAAAGATCGCCGCCTATTACGGTTGCCTGTTGCTTCGCCCGAGCGGCGTTATGAAGATGGATGATCCCGAAAATCCTTCCATTATTGAAGATTTGATCCGTGCGCTGGGCGCAGAGCCGGTGATCTATGCCAACCGCAACGAATGCTGCGGTGGCTATATCCTGGCGGAAAGCCCCGCCCTTGCGAAGAAAAACAGCAACGCGGTTGTCGAAAATGCCAAGGCCGCGGGTGCGGAGATGATCATCACCGCCTGCCCCCTTTGCCGCTATAACTTGGTGAAGAACGGGGCGGACATCCCTGTTGTCTATTTTACCGAGCTTTTGGCAGAAGCCCTCGGGGTGAAGGAGGATACCAATGAATAATCCGTATCTTCAGGAAGAATTGCTCCGCATGAGCGGGGTCGATCCCAAAAAATGTATGGCTTGCGGCAAATGCTCCGCTTCCTGCCCGGCTTATGATGAGATGGAATACCATCCCCATCAGTTTGTCAGCATGGTAAAAAACGGAGACATTGAGCCCTTGATGAAATCGGAATCCCTCTACCGTTGCCTGACCTGCTTTGCCTGCGCGGAGCGTTGCCCCCGCGGGGTAGAGCCCGCCAAATTGGTGGAAGCGGTGCGGTTGGCGGTCATTCGTCAGCAGGGAGCCAATCGGCTGAAGGCTCAGGACGTTCCTGCCCTTCTGGATGAGGAGATTCCCCAGCAGGCGCTGGTCAGCGCCTTTCGAAAATACGCAAAGTAAGGAGGAAAAGGCAGATGCAAAGAATTGGCGTATTTGTATGTTGGTGCGGAAGCAATATCGCCGGGACTGTGGATGTTAAAGCGGTTGCCGAAGCATTGAAGAGCGAGCCCGGTGTTGTCTTTTCCACCGATTATCAGTATATGTGTTCCCAAGCGGGTCAGGATCTCATCAAGAATGCGGTAAAAGAGCATGGTCTCACCGGCATCGTTGTCTGCTCCTGCTCCCCCCGTATGCATGAGGCCACCTTCCGCAAGACTGCGGCGGCCGCAGGACTTAATCCTTATATGGTAGAGATCGCCAATATCCGCGAGCAATGCTCCTGGGTACATAAGGAGATGCCCATCGGAACCGAAAAGGCAATTATTTTGGGCAAGGCGGCGGTGGCAAAGGTCCACCTCAACGCCCCCCTCACCCCCGGTGAATCCCCCGTTACCAAGCGCGCGCTGGTGATCGGCGGCGGTATCGCCGGTATTCAAACGGCGTTGGATATTGCCGACGCAGGCTTTGAAGTGGATATTGTTGAAAAGAAGCCCACCATCGGCGGTAAGATGGCCCAGCTGGATAAAACCTTCCCCACCCTCGACTGCGCGGCCTGCATCCTTACCCCCAAGATGGTGGATGTGGCTCAAAATGAAAAGGTTCGCATCTTTTCCTATAGCGAGGTAACCGAGGTGAAGGGCTTTGTCGGCAACTTTGATGTTACCATCAAAAAGAATGCCCGCTATGTGAAGGAAGAGATCTGCACCGGTTGCGGCGCTTGCGTGGATAAGTGCCCCATGAAGAAGGTGCCCAATGAATTTAACTTGGGTATGGATAACCGCAGAGCGATCTATATTCCCTTCGCTCAGGCCGTTCCCAAGGTGGCAACCATCGATCCCAATGCCTGCAATATGCTGAAAAACGGTAAGTGCGGTCTTTGCGCAAAGGTCTGCACCGCGGGGGCGATCGATTATACTCAAAAGGATGAATATATTGAGGAAAAATACGGTGCGATCGTTGTTGCCACCGGCTTCAACCCCATCAGTATGGATCAGTTTGATGAGTTTGCCTATAATCAGTCCAAGGACGTGATCACTTCTTTGGAATTTGAGCGGCTGACCAATGCCGCCGGCCCCACCGCCGGTAAATTGCTCCGCCCCTCCGACGGTAAGCATCCCCATAAGATCGTTTTCGTTCAGTGCGTGGGCTCCCGTTGCGCCGCCTGCGCCGAAAAGGGCAAGGAATATTGCTCCAAGATCTGTTGTATGTATACCGCGAAGCACGCGATGCTGACCCGCGATAAATATCCCGATACCGAAGTATATGTCTTCTATATCGACGTTCGTACTCCCGGCAAGAATTTTGATGAATTCTATCGCCGCGCGGTGGAAGAATACGGTGTTCGCTACATTAAAGGTATGGTCGGTAAGATCGTTCCCGAAGGGGATAAGCTGAAGGTGCAGGCCTCCGACCTGCTCTCCAATAAGCAGCTTCATATCGATGCCGATCTGGTTGTTTTGGCGGCGGCCATCGAGCCCGATAAGTCTGCCCGCCCCTTGGCCACCATGCTGACCGCCAGCATGGATACCAACGATTTCTTCACCGAAGCCCATCCCAAGCTTCGCCCTGTCGAGAGCCCCACGGCGGGTGTCTTCCTTTCCGGCGCCTGCCAAGGCCCCAAGGATATTCCCGAAACGGTATCCCAAGCGGGTGCGGCGGCCTCGAAGGTCATCGGCCTGCTGGCCAAGGATAAGCTGACCGGCAACCCCTGCGTCGCTTATTCCGATGAGATGATGTGTAACGGTTGCTCCTCCTGCGAGAAGGTCTGCCCCTATGGCGCAATTACTTATGAAGAGAAAGAATTCCGCATGCCCGATCGGTCAACGGCGATTCGGCGCGTGGCGGTCGTTAATCCTGCGGTATGTCAGGGTTGCGGTTGCTGCACCGTTACCTGCCCCTCCGGCGCGATGGATCTGCGCGGATTTATGAACAGCCAAATTATGGCGGAGGTAGATGCGATATGCAAGTAAAAGAATATAAGCCTTTGATCGTTGCCTTTTGCTGCAACTGGTGTTCTTATGCCGGCGCGGATCTGGCGGGCAATAACCGCCTCAACTATCCCGCCGAGGTCAAGATCATCCGCGTTCCCTGCTCCTGCCGGGTCAACCCCATGTTTATTTTGCGCGCCTTCCAGCGCGGAGCGGATGGGGTGATCCTCTGCGGTTGCCATCCCGGCGATTGTCATTATACTTCCGGCAACTATTTCACCCGCCGCCGCATGGCGATGCTCTTCTCAATGCTGGATTTCCTCGGGATCGAGCGGGAGCGTACCCGCGTGGAATGGGTATCGGCCGCGGAGGGCGCAAAGTTTGCCGCAACCATGAACGATTTTGTTGAGACCGTAACCGCCCTGGGCGAGAATAAGAGATTGGAGGATCTGCGATGCAAACGATAAAACGCGAAGAATTGGTTGTTCGCGCCCTCTCTCTGCTGGCCGAAGGTGCAGTTTCCTGCGTTCTGGGCTGGAAAAAGGGCGAATT
>JAFSBD010000135.1 GCA_017442025.1 Clostridia bacterium | reverse complement strand
TGGACGAAACCCATAAGATCATCGAAGCCATCCGCCATATCGACCTCACCGCCCAAAACGGGCGGCAGGTTTTGCCGGGGCTCAAATATGAGCCGGTCGTTCCCCAGCAAAAAACGCCCTTTATCGAAGGGGGCGCGGGGGATCTCCCCGCCATCACCGCCACCGATAAGCCCTTATGGCAGGCGATCATGGATCAGTATAGCGGCATCTCCCCCATCGTTGCCCGAGAAATTGCCTATCAAAGCGCAGGGCGGATCGATGCACCCGCCAATGGCCTCACCCCCAACCAAAAGGAGGGGCTGAAGGTCGGCCTGCAAGCGGCGGTGGAGCGGGTGCAAAAGGGAGATTGCGCGCCCCATGCGGTGAAGGAGATCGCCACCGATAAGTGGATCGATTTTTCTTTCCTGCCCATCGGCCAATATGGTCCATCCGCCGAGGCCATCGCCTATCCTTCGGCGGTGGAGCTGATCGAGGATTATTATCAAAAGAGCGCCGAGAGCGTGCGCCTCAAGCAAAAGACCAAGGATGTGGAGCAGCTCATTACCCGCACCTCCGCCCGCATCGAGCGCACCATGCGGGTGCGCCAAAAGGAATTGGAGGAAGGCAAAAAGGCCGACCACTACCGCATCTGCGGCGAGCTTTTGCAGGCCAACCTCCATCGGGCGCAAAGCGGCATGAAGGAGATCACCGTGGAGAACTACTATGATGATTGCAAGCCCTTCACCATCCCTCTGCGGGAGGATAAATCTCCCCAGCAAAACGCCCAGCTTTATTTCAAAAAATATAATAAGGCCAAAACCTCGGCCCGCGTGGTGGCGGATCTCATCAAGCAGGATGAGGCGGATCTTTCCTATTTAGAGAGCGTTTATCTCGCCCTTTGCGATTGCGAAAGCGGCGCGGATGTGGATCAGATTCGGGAAGAGCTGATCCGCACAGGCTTTTCCAAAAACCGCCGCAAAAATAACCAAAAGCCCGCCGCTCCCTCCAAGCCCCGCAAGTTTCTCTCCTCGGGGGGCTTTACCATCCTGGTGGGGCGCAACAATGTGCAAAACGATTATCTCACCGTCAAGCTCTCCCGCAAGAACGACCTTTGGCTCCATACCAAGGGGATCCATAGCTCCCATGTGCTGATCGTTTCGGAAGGGCGCGAGATCGACGATGATACCATTTTAGAGGCCGCCGCCCTTTGCGCTTATTTCAGCAAGGGCAAGGAAGCCCCCAAGGTGGAGGTGGATTACTGCCCCGTTTCCCATGTAAAAAAACCGGTGGGTGCCCGCCCCGGCATGGTGGTCTACGAGGGCCACTATTCGGTATTGGTCGAGCCAAAGCTGTTGCCCGAAGTGAAATAATAAAAGCCTTGAAAGCGATGCTTTCAAGGCTTTTTCTTTAATTTTAAATCGTCGGTGGCGGGATCATTCAAAAGCTTGCCATCCTCGGCAAACCGCGAGCCATGGCAGGGGCAATCCCAAGAGTGCTCCTGCTCATTCCATTCCAAGGCGCAGCCCAGATGGGGGCAGCGGGGCGCGGTGGGCTTGAGCAGATGGAGGGTCGTTTCCAAAGCGTTGGTCGTCAACTGCTTATGCCAGATGCTTCGGGTGGGGTCAAAGACCGCCCGATAGGGGTTCTTCTTGCCGCGGGTAAGGTCGCAAAGCAGGCGGGCCGCCACCATGGAGGAGGTCATCCCCCATTTATTAAAGCCGGTGGCAACGTAAAGGTCGGGCGTACCCTTGGCATACTGCCCGATATACGGAATGCCGTCCAAAGAAACGCAATCCTGCGCCGCCCAACGATAGCGGATCTTCGCCTTGGGGTAGTGCTTGCGGGCAAATTCTTCCAATTCTGCCCAGTTACCCCCTTGCTTGCCGGTGCGGTGCCCGCCCCCGCCCAAAAGCAACAGATCGCCATGGTTGCGCAGAGAAACGGTATCCTGCCCGCCGCCCACATACATCGCATCGAGGGTCGGCCCGCCCTCCAACGCTAAGGCATAGGTGCGGTGATGATAAAGCTTTAAAAAATAGCGGCCATGCTTATTAAAAATGGGAAAATGGGTGGCAACGATGATCTTTCGCGCCCGAATGCCGCCCCGATCGGTGAGGATCGCCTCTCCGTCGAAGGCGCGGGCGGCGGTATGCTCATAAATATGCAGTCCCTTGGCGATGGCGGCGGCAAATTTCAAAGGGTGAAACTGGGCCTGATCCTTCACCCGCACCGCCCCTTGGGTTGCAAAAGGCAGGGCGGGATGCTCCTCAAAGATCGCGGAAGTGCCGATCCGCTCTAAAGCCGAAAGCTCCCGCTCCAAGGCGGCGCGGTCGTCGGAATAGACGGCATGATCCTTGCGCGCAAAATCGCAGTCGATGGTTTTGGCAAGGCGGGCGTATTCCTTCAGCGCGGCCCGATTGGCCTCTAAATAAAGCCGCGCGGTCTCCGCCCCGAACTCCCCCATCAACCGATCATAGATCAGCCCATGCTGATAGGTGATCTTGGCGGTGGTATCGGCGGTAACCCCTCCGCAAAGGCGGTTGGCCTCGATGAGGGTATAGTCTGCACCCGCCTGCTGCAGATAATAGGCGCAAAGCAGGCCCGCCATCCCGCCGCCGATAATCAGAATATCGGTCTTGAGGTCATATTCCAGCCGGGGAAACTCCGGCAGTTTACTTGTTGCTCTCCATAATGATTCCATATGGACTATTCTAACCCCGAAATGGAAATCTATTCAAAAAGCGGCCCAAAGGCCGCTTAGACTGTCAAAAAAGGCACAGACCGCAGAAAAAGAAGAAAAGCAAGGGGCTTGTACTATTTAAAAAAATACAACGAGAAGGAGTTTCTGCTCTTTCCCGTTGTTCTTTATATAAGGAAAAAACCGCATGGGAATGCGGTTTTATTTAAATTTTTCTGCTTTCCGCCGATCCGCTCTCTACCGTACCTATGTACGCCGACGAGAACGGATCGACGAAATCTGTACTCTTTTTTGAGAGTCTCACAGCGTGTCAAAGATAAAAAACGAAGTTCTTTGACACGCTGAGCGGCCCAAAGGCCGCTCTCTGTTATCATTATTTTTTTGGAAACTCTTTTTTGACCTCGCTGACACCGCAGATATAATCCATATCCACATCATAAAACTTTGCAAGAATAATCAGGCTGTCAACAGGGATGCGTGTTTTCCCAAGTTCATAATCGCAATAAGTCCTCTGCCCCACGTTCAGCATGGCAGCAATATCGCTTTGGGTTTTATCTTGATCTTCCCGCAACATACGGATGCGTTCACTATAACTCATGCTATCACCTCGAAAAAAGTATACCATAGAGTTTATTCCTCTATTGACATTTAGAGTTATAAACTCTATAATAAGCATGAGGTGATTAAACTATGAAAAAAACATGCAAAGATTGCACATACTTCATTCAACACTATTATCGGCGAAAGAGAGGTGTCTATGTCGCATTGTATTGCGGGCATTGTACCCATCCCCGCCTCAAGCATCGGCAACCAACAACGCCTGCTTGTGAACACTTTTTAAAAAACGAAAAAAATTCCTGAAAGCGAAAGATCGCATCTTAAAAACAGAAAAAAAGAAAATCTCTCAATCGGGCTATTGACTCGGTTGAGAGATTTTTTATGTTTCATGGCGATATATCGGAAAAACCGATGCGATATATTTACTATAGGCAAATGCGATATAATTTTGCAAGCAAAATTGCGATATGATATAAATCCCTTTTTCTCTCGCTTTTGCAAACACCAAAAGTGTCTCGCTTTTGCAAACACCAAAAGCATATCGCATAACCGAAAGGTTATATATCGCACTTTTAAAAGTATATCGCAAATCCCGCAAGGGATTTATATCGCTGCCAAGTGCCCTTTTGGGCACTTGGCAATTATACTAATTTAACGATGATCTCATGCTCTTTGCCATCGGCAAAGGTGGGGATGCGGTCGCCTTCGATCTTTTGACCGTCGGCAATCATTTCCACCTTCTTGCCGCCATGGTTTTCGATGCGGATCTGCAAAACGCTTCCGCGATAGGGGCGCTGGACCTCAACAACATCCCAATCGGCGGGCAGGATGGGGTTGATCCGCAGGCCGTCGTAGGTGCGGGTGATGCCTAAGATTCCTTCATAATAATCCCGCAGGCACCAGCTGGAAGAGCCGGTCATCCAGGCAAAGGCCACCATATATTTCATAGTATCGTTGAGGAGGTAGCAGTTGGTGAAAACATAGGGCTCGTTGGTGGAAAGCTCTGCCGGGTTGGCCTTTCCATCGGGGATCATCTTATGGAAGGTGGCGATGGCCTTATCAATGCGGCCGATCTTGCAATCGGCCATCACCTTAAAGGCGCAGCCATGGTTATAGATTCCGCCGTTTTCAAAAACGCCGGGCGCCATGCCGGACATTCTGCCCACCTCCGGATCGTAGGTGGTATAGGCAGGAGAGCAGATGGGCATGCCGCCGGGAGTTTCCATATCGTCGATGGATTTCAAGAGGGCGGGCAGGCGATCAGCGGGGACAACATCCGCCAAGATCGCCCAGGATTGGGGATTGATATAGATCTTGCCGCCATCCTTGGCATCCTTATCGCCGATGATGCGATCCTTGCTGAAGGCGCGAACGTAATAATCGCCGTTCCAGGCCACTTCGTTGATGGTCTTAACCAATTTCTCGCGGAAGGCCAATACCTTTTCGGCGGTGGCGGTATCGCCGCGGCGCTGAGCCAGCTCGGAAAGCTTTTGGAACCCGAAGCAGACCTGCATCGCCAAAAAGACCGATTCGCCGAATTCATCCTTGATGTTGAGGGCATCGTTCCAATCGGCATGGTGGATGCGGGTAATGCCGTGGGGACCGAAATTATCCTCCCGCATATACCATTCCGCCGCGCGGAGCAGATGGTCGTAGACGGTGGCCTCCCCACCGTCATAGAAGGGAAGAACCTCATCGCAATAGGCCATATCCCCGCTCTCCATGATATATTCGCAAACGGCGAAGATGAGCCAGAAGGGGGGATCGGAATAGAGCAGTTCATGCTCAACGATACCCGGTGTCCAGTTCAGAAGGGCACTGCCGTTGGAATACTGATGGGCAACGCATTCGGAGATGGTGCGCTTGGCCAGATCAATATCAAAATTGAGGATCCCCATCCCAAACTGGGAATTATCCCGCACCGCCTTTTTATCCAGCATGCAATAGCTCAGCTGCTTTTGCACCCAGAAGTTCATCAGATGCTGGATCCGCTTATCGGGGCAGGTGGTGCGCAGGGCGCCAAACTGCTTAATACCTTTTTCATAAAGACCGTCGAAGGCGGTTTCTACCTTGGCCATCAGAGTGGCGCGGCGGTCGATGAGGGTCTGGGGGTCTTTGGGGTTGAAGCCCAAAACATAGTAAAGGGTCTTCTCCTCGCCGGGGGCAAGGGTGATCTTATTCTGCAAAACGCCTGCGCGGGGGCGGGCGGTGGCCATGGTGCCGAGAAGGTCTTTATTCTCCTTCAGAATACGGGGGATGGCGGGAGAACCGGCGGTTCCGTAGAAGCTTTCCATCCGCCCCTCAAAGGCATCAACCTTTTCCGAGCCCATAATATAGCCGCTGAAAATATCCTCGGGCATATAGGGGCTGTCCTGGCGGCTGAAAACGGCGTTGGCCTGCTCAATAAACATGGTCTGGCCGCCGGTGCGGGCATGATAATGGGGCGCGGCCTTATAGCCGTCTAAATTAAACTGGCAGAAGGGGAAGACGCTGATGTTGCGCACTTTTTCCGATTCGTTTTTGATAACCACCTTCCAGGCCTCCGCCATCTCCCCTTCCAAAGAGGCGATGGTGCGGGTGCAGGCGATGCCGCCCCGCTTGCCGAAAAAGCGGCTGAAAGCCAGCCCTTGCTCGCAGGTAAAATCCTCCACCTCGTTGCAGGCGGGGGCATAGGAGGGGTTCCAATAATCGCCGCTCTCATCATCCCGCAGATAAAGAGTGGCGGGGTTGACCGCGGTATCCATATCCAAGAATACCCGCTCGGATGTGGAGCGAAGCATCCAGGAAACGCTCCCGCCCAGATGGTCGGTCTTGGTTAAAAAGAAGCCGTATTTGGTCTCGTTCCAAAGATAGTTTTCCCATCTTCGGCCGGTCTCGATCTCATGAACGATGACACTCCCGTTCTTTTCATCAAAATAATAGTTCATTCTTTCCCTCCTGAATTTATTGCTCGGTTTTTGAAACAAGTTCTTCTAAGCTCTTGCGCTTTTTCGCGCGTAATGGATCCTCCTTGGGGTAGCCCAGGGTAATGACCAATCGCACCGGGCGGGAAACGCCGCAGATTTCGCGCAATTTTTCGTCGTCCAACCATCCCAGGATGCAAGTCCCCAAGCCCTGGGCGGTGGCTTCCGCAGTAAGATAGGCCGCCGCGATCCCGATATCAATGGAGCGGTAGTCGTTCTTTTTAACCTTTGCCCCCGCCGCCGCGGTGCGGCAATAGGGCTCCTCCGAAAGCACCAGCAGGATCGGCGCATCGATGGCAAAACGGTTCATCCCCATTCCCATCGTTGCCTTAGCGGCCTTTTTCGCCGCTTCGCCGGTGCAAACAGTAATATGGTAAGGCTGGCCGTTGCAGGCAGAGGGCGCCAGCCGCGCCGCCTCTAAGATCGCCGCTAATTTTTCCGGCTCCACCGCCTTATTGGCATCATAGCTGCGGCAGGATTGCCGCGCATGGGCAATTTCTGTAAAATTCATAGCTTCTCCTTTAGTTCCTTCGCCCGTGCATAGGCCAGAGCGGCAAACTCTTCAAATTTCATCGCCCGATAGGGGGCGCGGTAGGTGCAGGAAAGCTCTAAATGGACCGTTCCCGTATAATTTTTAAGGTATTTTTTTACCGTGCTCCAATCAAAGGTCCCCTCTCCGGGCAGCAGGTGGAGATCCTCCCAATGCCCCAGGTTATCGTGGAAATGAGTAAAGGCAAGCCGCGCCCCATAAAGCCCCAAAAGATCCTCCTTGGGGGTATAGCAATGGTGATGGCCGCTATCATAGCAAAAGCCATGATAGGGGTCTGCCCCCTCCATCACCGCCGCCAGATGCTCCGAATGCTTGCAGTTTTCATAGCAGATCTGCACCTCGCGGGCCTTGGCATAATCCTCCAGCTCCCGAAAGGAGCGCAAGCCCTCTTCGCTCGGCGCAGGGGCGGGGATCTTATGGGCAACGTGCAAGATCACCTTGTCCACCTTGCCTAAAGCGCATAGATCCAATAGTTTTTTTACCTCGTTGCGGTACCGCTCCCCTGCGGCATAGCCCCGCCAAAGATCGTCCATATCGCAGCCTTTGAATTTCAAGGGGATATGCACCGCTGAGAGGCGGATGCCGTAGCCTTTAGCCAGGGCGGCCCACTTAGGGATATTTTCATAGGATTCAGTGATCCCGCTCCCCAAAAAGAAGGCATCAAACCCCGCTTTAGCGTAAATTGCGATTTGCTCCGCAACAGGCGGACTTGCAGGATGGGAAACGATAATGTTGATCCCATATTTCATCCAAGCTGCCTCCTTTCGCCTTTTTTTATTTATTTTAACATAAGCAAAAAGACTTTTCAACTCCATTATCGGTTGACTTTGGTCTCTTTTTTTGCTAAAATCAATTTCAAAGGAAGTGATCTTTATGTGTAACATCGCAGGGTATGTGGGCGATCGGCCCGCCGCCCCCATCTTAATCGAAATGATCCGCCGCCAGCAGGGGCTGGACGGCGGCTACTATACCGGCATCGCCACCATCCATCAAGGGCGGTTGCATTATGCCAAATTGGCAGGGGATCTGGACCATCTTCTGGAAAATTCCGAGGCGATGAACCTGCCGGGCAATATCGGCATCATCCATTCCCGCACCCGCTCGGGCGGGGGCGACGGATGGGCTC
>JAFSBD010000134.1 GCA_017442025.1 Clostridia bacterium | reverse complement strand
GCCGGCTTTATCGGTTCTCCTCAGATGAACTTTGTTAAGGTTGGCTTGGTTGAAAAGGGTGGCGACTATTATGTAGAATTCGCCGGTAACTCTTTGAAACTGCCGGCCTCCAAGATTAATGATGATGTTAAGGAAAAGGCCGGTCAGACCGTTATTATGGGTATCCGTCCTGAGCATGTTCATGATGAAGAAGAATGGCTTGCTAAGATTCCCGACTATGTCATCAACTGCAACGTTGAAGTTGCTGAATTGATGGGTTCTGAAACCTATCTTTATTTGGAGACCGAAGGTAACAGATTTACCGCTCGTGTTTCTCCCAAGTCCACCGCTTCTGCCGATGATGTTATTAAGGCTGCTCTGGATCTCGAATACTGCCATCTCTTTGATGCAGAAACCGAGCGTACTCTGGTTAACTGAGATTAGATTTAAAGCTCCCGCTTATGCGGGGGCTTTTTTATTGATTATAACAATAGATTTTTTGCTAAAATATGGATGTAAGTTGCCTCTTTCACCAATAAAATTGCATTGATTTGCTTAATTTTTAACGCTGTTGTGCAAGATTAACAAAGTTTTTTATAAAAAACTGTTGAAAAAGATATGGAGATGTAGTAAAATATGAATTAGGTTTGTAGTCAAAATGTATAGGAGGATTTAAGCATATGTCCAATCGGTTTTTTCAGAGCGTTGTATATCAGTTAAAGGATAGCATTGATCGCACGGTCGGTGTGATCGATGAAAACGGGACCGTTATCTCTTGCAGTGATCTGATTAAAATCGGGGAAGTTCATGAAAATGTTATTTCTTCGATTTCGGCAACAATGGAGAGCGTTGTTGAGGACGGTTATACCTATAAGCCTTTAAATTCCCGCTCCGGTCTTGAGTTTGTTGCTTTTGTTGAAGGCACGGATGAATTGGCGGAACGCTATATCAATCTGATTACGATTACTCTTACAAATATAAAGCAGTATTATGATGAAAAATTTGATAAAAATAATTTCGTTAAGAATGTCATTTTGGATAATATTCTCCCGGGTGATATTTTTATCAAAGCAAAGGAACTGCGGTTTGAGGTAGAGGCCTATCGTGTTGTTATTTTGATTCGTCTTTCCGATAAGAGTGATGTTTCCGCCTATGACATTCTGCACGGTCTCTTCCCGGATCGCCAGAAAGACTTTATTATCAATATTAATGAGACTGATTTGGTTTTGGTCAAGGAAGTAAAGAACTTCAACGATAATAAGGATCTTGAGAAATTGGCCAAGAGCATCATTGATATTGTCAGCAGTGAGCTTTATATTAAATCCTATATCGGCATTGGTACCATTGTTGATAATATCCGTGATCTGCCCCGCTCCTTTAATGAGGCACAGATCGCTATGGAAGTCGGAAAGGTATTTGATACCGAAAAATTCATTATGACTTATGATAATCTGGGGATTGGCCGCTTGATCTATCAGTTGCCCACAACCCTTTGCGAGATGTTCCTTTCGGAAGTATTCAAGAAAGGTTCGATTGAATCTTTGGATTATGAAACGCTCTTCACGATTCAGAAATTCTTTGAAAACAATCTGAATGTTTCCGAAACATCCAGAAAGTTGTTTGTCCATCGCAACACCTTGGTGTATCGCCTTGAAAAGATCCGCAAGCTTACCGGCTTGGATCTGAGAAGGTTTGATCATGCGATCGTGTTTAAGGTGGCATTGATGGTTAAAAAATATCTGACTGCAAATCCTACTAAATTTTAATTAGGGAGTTCCGATGATTTCTTTTAATGATGTATATAAAAGTTATCCCAACGGTACCAATGCGCTTAACGGTGTTACCTTTGAGATCGAAGATGGTGAATTTGTTTTTATCATCGGCGCAAGCGGTGCCGGCAAAAGTACCGTCATAAAGCTCTTGATGCATGAAGAAGTGCCCACAGGCGGGACGGTTTTGGTCGGGGATTATAATATCAAGAAGATGCGCAATTCCAAGGTTCCGATGCTTCGGAGAAGCATGGGCGTTGTTTTCCAGGATTTCCGCCTGATCGATACCATGACGGTGTTTGATAATGTTGCCTTTGCGATGCGTGCTGTTGGTTGTTCGCCCCGCACCATTCGTCGCAGAGTCCCTTATGTTTTGGGCGTTGTAGGTTTGGGTCATAAGGCCAAAAACTATCCGCCCGAGCTTTCCGGCGGTGAGCAGCAGCGCGTTGCGATGGCGAGAGCGTTGGTTAATAACCCGCATTTGATCATTGCCGATGAGCCTACCGGGAATGT
>JAFSBD010000133.1 GCA_017442025.1 Clostridia bacterium | reverse complement strand
ATTGTTAAGAATGATGAGATCGTTTCCACCGACTATGCAGGCGCTCCCCGCGGGCGTAAGAACTGCTGTGATCTGGGGAAATGTATTCGCCAGGAGATGGGCCTGAAAAGAGGAGAGCGCTATGAACTTTGCCGCTCGGTCCATGCGGAGGCCAACTGCATTATTTCAGCCGCTCGCAGAGATATGATCGGAGCAACCATGTATTTGGTCGGTCATGAGGTGGATACCGGAGATTATGTTGAGAATGCCGCTCCCTGCGCGATGTGCAAACGCATGATCATCAATGCCGGTATTAAAGATGTTGTTGTTCGCGATAATAAGGAAGAATTCCATACCTTCCTTGTTGAGGATTGGATCAACAACGATGAATCTCTTGAAGGTACGATTGGTTATTAAAAAGAAGCCGTTGGTTTTCCAACGGCTTCTTTTTAATGTTAGCAATTACATTGTTCCGGCGGGAAGAATTCATTGGTGGGAAATCCGAGCTTTTCAAAGAAGGTGCAGGGCTCTTCTTCCTTTGGGGCGCAGCATTCCTTTTCGGGTAGACAGAATTGAGCCGAAGGGATGCGAACCTGAACATCCCGCAGAATGCGAACAACACTGAACAATCCCAGAGAAACAACCAATTTACGGTTTGCGGTATCGGTAAGTCCATCGCAGAAGAGATTAGCAACGCGATCGGGAAGATTCAGGGTTTCGCATTCTGAGCAACAACAATTGCAGGAGGGGTTGATGATCCGCGTATTCAAAACAATGGGATCAACTACTTCCACCTCTGCAACCGGGAGGTTGGTGGAATAGTACCCGTAATCTTGGCCGCAGGAAGAGAATGTAATGGTGTTGCCTTCGCTGCCATAGAGGATCACCTTCTTATTATAGAAGGAAAGACCGTCAACAATGGTGGGGCGGTTGCTCCCTGTATAAACTTCAAAATCTGTTCTAAAATAGAAAGTTAGGTCAACGCCATAGAATCCTTTATTAAAGGGAACCTCCTCCAGGCTCACTGAGGTCCAAATAAGCTCGGATCTTCTTGCGCGGACGTTGATGGCGTTATCGATCAGGGTTTGATCCGATGGACTCAGATATACGCGCATATCCGTTAGGCAATCCTTATCTTTGCAGGTGTCGTATATTTTTCTTGCACTTACGCAGATTTCATCTGAATAGTTGCATACTTCCTGATTAGAGTTATTGATATCCATAGGGTGCCTCCTTTGCATTATTCTGTTATATTTTATGTGTAAAGATAAAAATCGTGAAAATTTATTGAAAAAAATACGGCCGTGTGCTATACTCTTTTCATAAATCTTAGCAGGGGTTGAATATCATGAAACGAATTACCGCTTTAGCCGTTATATTTGCCCTGGTGGTTATTCTTTCAGGGTGCGGCCATAAAATTTCCCGCGAGGATGCCCAAAGCGTTGTTGATCCGTTTTTTGCGGCATTGAAAGAATACGACCGTGAGGCGATGAGTGGGTATCTTACAGAATTCCCCGATAATACCGGTTATGTTTATGTTGATGATATTTTCAACGATGAAGCCTATGTTAAACTTTATCGCCAGCTCTATTCATCAATAACCTACAGTATTAAATCGACGAACGGAACTCATGTTGTTTTGGAAGTTTCCATGCCTAACATTCATGCGCTCTATACTGATATTTCTGCAAGAATTATGAGCCTTACCCTTATGGATGAAACGCTCAGGGATAAATTGGAAGAGAATAGCGAGAATGCAGTTGTTTTATTGCAAGAAACGATGCTTTCGATTGCAAGCAAAGATCCCGAACAGATCGAAAAAATGACGCAGGAATATACTTTAACGCTGCAAAAGAAAAACGGCACTTATCAAATTGCAACCGATGATGAGGTGCGAAAGCTTTTGACCGGGAATCTGTTTCTTGCCAAGAGTACAACGGTTGAATCCATGAATAGTACCGCTGCTGAATAAAGAACCAACGGTCGGTCGATGATCTATAGTAAAGGAGTATGATAAAATGAACGAACCTATTTTTGCAAATGAAAAGGGATTTGAATCCTTAGGTGCTCGCTTGCTGAATAAGCGCGCCATTCTGGCCTTTGGCGAAATAAATGAAAAGACTTCTTTTCAGATCATTTCCGCCTTGCTTTATCTTGCGGAGCAGGATCCCGTAGCATCCATCACCCTTTATATCAATTCGGTCGGTGGGAATGAGACCGATGCGTTGGCAATCTATGATGTTATGCGCAACCTTTCCTGCCCGATCCATACGGTCTGCGTTGGTAAGGCGCATGGTATGGCGTCCCTTCTGTTGGTCGGTGGGGCTAAAGGTGAACGTGCCGCTTATGCCAATAGCGAGATTATGCTCACTCAGGTGGAAAGAGACCGCACCTTTGGGCAGGCATCGGATATTGAGCTGGAGACCAATCATCTGCTGGATGTGAAAGCGCGGGTGAATGCTCTCTTTGCCACGCTTTGCGATAAGGATATTGCTCAGATCAATAAGGATATGGAGCGTAAGCATTGGCTGTTTGCCGAGCAGGCGCTGGCATACGGATTGATCGATAAGATTTTAAAATAAGCAAAACCGCAGAGAAAATCTCTGCGGTTTTTTAAAAAAGGAGCAACTTTATGGCAAGAAGAAAAAAGTTTGACCTGCTTAAAGCAATCGGCATTGCGGTTTTTGTTGCGGTCGGCATCCTATCATACTTATATTCCAACGGTTATATCGGAACAAATAATCAAACTTCTGCAGATACATATGTTGATTTTATTGACTGCGGGCAAGGGGATAGCACCTTGATCGTTTCCGATGGATGTGCAACCTTAATAGATGCAACGACCGGGAAGGATGCCCAGAAGGTGGTGGAACACTTGAAAGGTCGAAACATAAAAAAGATCGATCATTTTATTCTGACTCATCCCCATGAAGATCATATCGGCGGAGCAGAGGTGATATTAGACACTTTTGAGGTAGAAACTATCCATATGCGTCGGCCTACCAAAGGAACGGAACCAACAACAAAAGTATATCTCAATCTCCTCAAAAAGATCAAATCGCTGGGGAAGACTGTTCATGCGGTTGATGCAGAGGACTTATTTGAAAGTGGTGAATGGAGCTTTAAGGTTTTCGGTCCGCTGAAAGATTATGAGGATCTTAACGATCAATCGGTCGTTTTAAAAGGGACATATCAAGGAGTATCCATCTTACTGACAGGGGATATGGAATCGGCTGTGGAGAAGGACCTATGTGAAGCATATGGTGATGATTTAAAAAGTACGATTCTGAAAGTGGGTCATCACGGAAGCAAAACTTCATCATCTGCAATCTTTTTAAAGGCGGTATCCCCGCAATATGGCGTTATTTCCTGCGAAGCAGGGAATTCCTATGGGCACCCCCATAAGGAGGCGTTAAATCGCCTGAAAAAGCATAATGTTGAAATATTACGCACCGACCTGGATGGAACAGTTACCTTGATTACAGATGGGCGGAATGTTTGGCAAGGAGAGGAATCATGAAAGAATATTGGAGCATTGATCGGTTTGAAGAAGATGTTGCAATCGCTTTAAATGATCAAGGGGATGAACTTCAACTCTCAACAAAAGAACTCCCGAAGAATTGCAAGGAGGGAGACGTTTTGTATTATGATGGAACATCTTATCAAATCGATGGAAAGGAAACGATAGACCGAAAAGATGAAGTTTTAAGTTTGTTGGACGATCTCTTCATCTAAACAAGGTATAAATCCAATTGCACCTTCATATTTATATACAAACGAGTATGGAAGTATGGAGGTTTCGCAATGACAAATACGAGCATTTATCATGATATCGCCACCCGAACCGGTGGCGATATTTATATCGGCGTTGTGGGGCCGGTGCGTACCGGAAAATCCACTTTTATTAAAAAGTTCATGGAGAATCTGGTGATTCCCAATATCGAAAATGAACATAAACGTGAGCGTGCCATTGATGAACTGCCTCAATCGGCGGCGGGGAAAACGATCATGACAACCGAACCCAAATTTATCCCTGATGAGGCAGCTGAGATTCTTACCGAGGATCATACACGCTTTAACGTTCGCTTGATCGATTGTGTCGGCTATGTTGTTGATAGTGCAATGGGGCAAACCGAAAACGGCGAGGCGCGCATGGTTGAAACCCCGTGGAGCGAGGAAAAAATGGAGTTTCAGCAAGCAGCTGAAATGGGAACGCGCAAGGTGATTTGTGAGCACTCTACTATCGGTCTTGTTATCACAACCGACGGAAGCATCGGCGAAATCCCGCGGGATGATTATATTGAAGCGGAAGAACGGATCATAAACGAACTCAAAGCCATCAATAAACCCTTTGCAGTTTTGATCAATTCCATGTTTCCCGATAGCGATAGTGCCCGCGAACTGCGGGAGCAATTGTCCTATCGCTATGACGTTCCGGTTATGACGGTGAATTGTTTGGAGTTAGATCGAAATAAGATTATTTCTATTATCCAGACCGTATTATTGGAGTTTCCAATCAAAGAAATTTTGGTTGATCTGCCTTCTTGGGTGGGAGGTCTGGATAAGGATCATTGGCTTAAAAGAGAGGTTTATAGCAGTATCTTAGAAAGCGCGAAGGAGATCGACCGCGTTCGTACCGTTAAGAAAATGACCGTTGATTTATCGGCCGAAGAGCAGCTTTCGGGTTGTGAACTGAAACATGTAGACCTCGGGAGCGGTAGCGCAGGTATAAAGATCGAGTTGAAACCGGAGTTGTATTATAACATCCTGAGCGAAGCGGCGGGAATGAAGATCAAGGACGATGGAGATCTTGTTGCAATGATCAAGGAACTCTCGTCTGCGCAAAAAGAATATATGAAAATTAAAGATGCTTTTGCAGAAGCCCAATCAAAAGGGTATGGTATTGTCTTTCCGACCATGAATGAAATGAGTCTTGGCGAACCGCAGATCTTTAAGCAAGGTGGGCGGTTCGGCGTTAAATTATCCGCAGAGGCACCGTCTTATCATATTATTCAGGCAAATATCTGCACAGAGGTTTCACCGATCGTCGGCAGTGAACGTCAATCGGAAGAATTGATTGAATATCTCTTAAAGGATTTTGAAGAAGACCCTTCAAAAATCTGGGAGTCCAATATTTTTGGGAAGTCCGTGCATGATCTTGTCAACGAAGGTTTACATAATAAATTGTCCCGTATGCCGGATGATGCAAGATTCAAATTGCAAGAAACCCTTTCCAAAATTATCAATGAGGGCAGCGCCGGACTTATTTGCATAATTTTATGAGAATTGCGCCAATCTATTTACGAGGTGATAAACATGAATAGTGAGGCACAGGCTTTCTTTAACACACTGCCGAAATGGCTCCGAGAGGATATTTTGCAATCCGGTGTTACTTTTAATACCAGAAATGAACTGGAAGAGATTGCCCGCAATTTTACCAACGGAGCTACCCAACAGTCCGAAAACAAATAAAAGAAATGATCCATGGGATTTATTCTGTGGATCATTTCTTTTTTGACTTTTATATTTAATTGTCGTATAATATAACGGTGAGGTGTAGGAAGTGGCAAAACGATATTTAATGTGGGTGCTTGGCACATTTTTTATAGTTCTTTTTCTTTGCAGTTTTGCTCCTGCATCTGCGTGTCTGAGTATTACAATTGCAATCTTTTTAATGTTTATCCCTGCAATTGTAATAAAATATTCGCTTAAAAAGACGGTGATCGGTTGCCTGATTTCTGCTTTGACTGCAGTGCTGTTGTTTTTTGGCACTCAAACACTTGCTCATCAGACCGAAGAACAGCTTATCGATCATTCCGCATTTATCTCCGGTGAAATTACTGATGTTGGATCAAATGCGGCGGGAGATTTGAGCAGATATAAAGTTCGCTTGAAATCCATCGAAGGTGAGAAACTTAAATTCTATCAGCAATTCTTCGTTTATGTCTATACCGATCACGAGGGGCATATACCCGGCGAGAAAATTGAAGGAACCCTTAAGTTTTATGAAACACCCCTTGAATTCGGGATGGGTAAGGAAGATCGCATCCTTTTGAGCTCCTATCTGGAGGGCGATGAATTGAATTTTCTTCCCTGCGATGGGAGAAACCTTTACCGAATCTTATATAAACTCCGCTGTGCTGTGCAAAACCGCATCAGATACGGAAGCATTGATTCTCAGAATTTAATTCGCGCAGTATGCTTTGGTGATACAGACCGTTTAGATCCCGATCTTTATGTTTCGTTGCGGAGGATCGGTTTATCTCATGTTATGGCAGTGAGCGGCCTGCATCTCTCGTTTGCAGTTCTTTTATTCAATTTTTTATTCATTCTGTTGGGTATTCATTATCGTCCGCGCTATCTCATAGGGATATTTATCAGTTTACTTTTTACCGCTGCAGTCGGTTTTCCGCTTTCTTGCGTGCGGGCGTGCGTTATGCTGGCGATCTTTTCTCTCGGCATGGCCCTTGACCTATTTCCTGATGGGATGACCTCTCTTTCAGTAGCGGCTTTTCTGATCCTTCTTTTAAACCCCTTTGCGGTGCGAGATATTGGATTTCTTTTAAGCGTTAGCGCAACGGCCGGTATTATTACCATGCGTTCGCCGATCGAATCCTTTTTGTTTCCCAAAAAGATCAGCAAAAATCATCGTATCAACAAAGTTTATCGGGATTTTACAGGCGTTTTTTCCTTCTCCGTTGCGGCATCTGTTGCAACGTTTCCGATCACTATTGTTGTCTTCGGTTCGGTTAGTTTGCTTGCGCCCTTTGCCAATATTTTACTGATCTATCCCATTCAAGGGGTATTTATGCTGGGCATACTCACTGTTCTTTTGAATTGGATCCCGGGCATCGGTGCGCTGTCTGGTTTTTTATGCGATCTTTTATACAAACTGATCTACGCAATGGCGATTGTTTTGGGAAAACTATCCTTTGCTAATATCGCAAAATTGGATTGGGTTGGGATCGTTTTATCCGCTTTGTTTATTTTGGTAATTGCAGTTTCGGTATTCCTTTATTTGCGCCATAAATTCAGAGTTTTTATTCCGTTATTCACCTTATTCCTTTGCTTTGCAATTACTTTTGGTAATTTAAACATTTTCCTTCATCCCGATGATACTCTTGAAATTGCTTTTATTGATGTGGGGCAGGGAGATTGTACTGTTGTATCCAAGGATCATTCGGCGGTCATTATTGATTACGGCGGTTCTTCGAAAAAACGATATAATTTAATTGATTATCTGCAAAGAAAAGAGATCTATCAAATTGAACTTTTGGCATTTACGCACCTCCATAGTGACCACACAAACGGGTTGAATACGTTAAAACGGAATGTGTATATTGATTCGGTTTGGTACCCTGATTTGATCGCTGATTCTCCCGAAACATTAAATCTTATCCATAATCTCAATGGAAAGGCTATTGAGAAAAACGGAAAATATAACATTTTGGGTGATGTTCAAATCGAAGTGTTGACGGATGCTGTTTTTGAAAATAAAGATGCAAAGGAAAACGAAAAATGCGTTTGTTACCGCATTACATATGGCTCCTTTTCTTTGTTGATCACAGGAGACCTGGAAGGGGAGGGGGAAATGAACCTTTTGCAGAACGATCTGACCAGCTCCGTTTTAAAGGCTGGCCATCATGGTAGTGATACCTCATCCCTTTATCCGTTTTTAAAGGCGGTTTCCCCGGAAATTACGATTATTTCTGTTGGAGAAAACACTTACGGTCTTCCCGATCAAACGGCAATTGATCGGATAAGCACACTTTGCGGCAACATATATTCAACAGCCAAAGAAGGAACCATCCGCTTTAAAACAGATGGAAAAATATTAGAAAGGATCTACGAATGACAGTTGATGCATTGAAACGGCAATTAAAAGATACAAATCTTTCTGCTCTTTATTATCTATGCGGGGACGAGCAGTACCTTTTGGATTATTACTACGGTCAATTTAAAAAAATCTGCGCCGATGTATTGCCGGAGTTTAATTTTATCGAACTGGACGGTAAGAAAATCGACTACGACTTTTTGGCCGATGCCGCTACATCCTATCCGGTGATGGCAGAACGCAAACTGGTTGCAATTATGGATCTGGACACATCCGGCTTGAAAGGAAATAATGAAAAAAAACTTGCTGCCGCTCTATCGGATATTGCACCGGGCGTTACCGTTTTATTTATTGATCATGCAAAAGAGGGTGGTAAGACCAACGCCTTGGATTCTGCATTGAAGAAACTTGGCGGAGAAACCGTTCGTGTTGATCGCCCTAAGCCTGAAAAATTGCAAGTTTGGGTGCAGGAATTGGCATCCAAGTCTAATTGTGAGATTTCCGGATCGGATGCAGCCTATCTGGTGGAGCTGACCGGCGGTTCGATGCTTGCACTGAAAAACGAACTTCATAAAATCTGTGCCTTTCTTCAGGCGGGGGAGATTGACCGAAATTTAATTGATAAGATGGTTTCTCCGACTGAAGATGCATCATGGTTTGCGATCTCCGGCGCGATCTCTGAGCACGATTTTGAGGCGTTGATGGATGCGCTCAAGCTCCTTTATCAGCAGAATGTGGACGATACAGTTATTGCAGGGATGTTTTATCGAGCCTACACTGATCTTTGGCGCGGAGAAACGGCGCTGAAGGAAGGAAAGTCTTCGGCGGAGCTGGCCGCTGTTTGCGGCATCAGCCCTTATGCGGCGGCGCGAATCATGCGCTCTGCTTCGAAACTAATGGAAGGGGAGGCATTAGACGGCTTGCGTAAATGCAGGGAGCTGGATCAGAAGATCAAAACATCCGGATTAAATAAGAAGGATCTGATTTATTCCTTTGCCGCAGGCTTGTTGGCCTTTCAGATGAAAGATCATGAATAAACTCCCCATTGACCCGATTGTTATTGTTGAAGGTAAATACGATAAGATTGCTTTGGATAATATCATTGATGCAACCATCCTGACCTGTGACGGTTTTGGGATCTTTAAAAACGAGGACCAACGGTTGGCTTTGCGAAATTTAGCGAGAGATCGCGGAGCCATTATCCTGACTGATTCCGATCGTGCAGGCGCTGTGATACGCTCCCATCTTCAAACCATACTGCAAGGAGCAACGGTATATACATTATATATACCGCCTATTGCCGGGAAAGAAAAAAGAAAAACCACCCCTTCAAAGGAGGGCCTTTTAGGGGTGGAGGGTATAGATGCGGAAATTCTGCGCAATCTGTTTCTTGATTTTAAAGCAGAACCCATTGGTAATGAAATTAAACCGGTTGATCTCTATGAATTGGGTCTGAGCGGCCAAGAGGGTTCTAAAGATAAGAAACAAAAATTATTGCGCTCCCTAATGCTTCCGCCGCATTTATCGAATAATTCCCTGCTCAAGGAATTAAATCGGAAATTTTCCAAAGAATCGTTTTATGATTATGTGAAAGATCTAAAGTAAAAAGGTGCTTCCGATCGGAAGCACCTTTTAAATTCAATTAGTCGCTTACGTAGGGCAGCAGAGCAACAACGCGGGCGCGCTTGATAGCGGTAGTCAACTGACGCTGATGCTTTGCGCAAGTACCGGTTACGCGGCGGGGAAGGATCTTTGCACGCTCGGAGATATACTTTCTGAGCTTGCCAATATCCTTATAATCGATTTCAGTTACT
>JAFSBD010000132.1 GCA_017442025.1 Clostridia bacterium | reverse complement strand
CGAGACATCCAAGACCTTAGGGTTTGATGGTTACACCCTCAATAGTATCGACGGTGTTTCCGATCGTGATTTCTGCCTGGAGCTGATGAGCGCTTATGCGGTGATCATGATGCACCTTTCCCGCTTTTCCGAAGAGATCATTCTTTGGTCCTCCTGGGAATTTAAATTCATTGAGTTGGACGATAGCTATACCACCGGCTCCAGCATCATGCCCCAGAAGAAGAACCCCGATATGGCCGAGCTGGTAAGGGGCAAGACGGGGCGGGTCTACGGCGATCTGCTGGCCCTGCTGACCACCCTGAAGGGTCTGCCCTTGGCCTATAATAAGGATATGCAAGAGGATAAAGAGGCCATCTTCGATAGCGTGGATACGGTGAAAAAGTGCCTCAAGATCTTTGCGCCCATGATCCGCACCATGCGGGCCATCCCCGAAAATATGTATGCCGCGGCAGGGAAGGGCTTTATCAACGCCACCGACCTGGCCGATTACCTGGTGAAGAAGGGGCTGCCCTTCCGCACCGCCTATAAGATCGTTGGGCAGACCGTTGCCCGCGCCATCGAGGAGAAAAAGGTTTTAGACGAGCTTTCCTTGGAGACCTTGAAGGAATTCTCGCCCCTTTTTGAAGAGGATGTTTATACCGAGATCTCGCTGGAGACCTGCGTATCCAAGCGCATTTCCGCGGGCGGGACCGGCCCCCAATCGGTGGCGGCTCAAATTCAATTTATTGAGGATTACTTAGCATGAAAAAAGTATTTATCGACGGCAGTGCCGGCACCACCGGCCTGCGGATCCGCGAGCGGTTGAGCGAGCGGGAGGATCTCACGATCCTCACCCTTTCGGAAGAGTTACGCAAGGATCCTGCCGCGCGCAAGGAGATGCTCAATCAAGCCGATATCGCCTTTTTATGCCTGCCCGATGCGGCAGCAAGAGAGGCAGTGGCGATGATCGAGAACCCCGAAACGGTTGTTTTGGATACCTCCACTGCCCACCGTACCCTGGAGGGCTGGTGCTACGGTTTCCCCGAGCTTTCCAAAGAGCGGGAGGAGCAGGTGAAGAGCGCGAAACGGATCGCGGTCCCCGGTTGCCATGCCAGCGGGTTTATTGCGTTGGTTGCGCCGCTGATCGAGGCGGGCGCATTGCCCAAGGATGCCTTGCTGACCTGCCATTCCATCACCGGCTATAGCGGCGGCGGCAAAAAAATGATCGCCCAATATGAGGACGATGAACTGGATCCCCTGCTTTCTGCCCCGCGGCAATATGCGTTGGGGCAGGCCCATAAGCATCTGCCCGAAATGCAGGCGTTGACCGGCATTGAAAATGCACCCATCTTTTGCCCCATCGTTTCGAATTTTTATAGCGGCATGGCGGTTACCGTCCCGCTTTTTGCCTCTCAGTTAAGCGAGGGTTTTACCGCCGAGGATCTCAAGGAGATCTACCGCAAGAAATATCAGGGCCCGTTGGTGGTCTGGAGCGATACCCCCGATGCCGACGGTTTTTATTCTGCCGAAGCCTTTGGGGAGAGTGATCACATGGAGATCACCGTTCAGGGCAATGCCGAGCGCATTCTGCTGATGGCGCGGTATAATAACCTGGGCAAGGGCGCTTCCGGCGCGGCGTTGGAATGCATGAACCTGGTTTTGGGTGCGCCTGCCGAAAAGGGATTAGTACTTTAAAAGGAGCAAATATTGATGAAGATTATAGAAGGCGGTATCACCGCCGCGAAGGGCTTTCTGGCCAGCGGGATTCATGCGGGGATCCGCAAAAACCGCAGTAAAAAAGATGTGGCGCTGATTAAGAGCGTGGTGCCTGCCCAGGCTGCCGCTGTTTATACCACCAACCTGGTGAAGGGCGCGCCCATCCCCGTTACCAAAGAGAATATCAAAAACGGTATCGCCCAGGCGATTATCTGCAATAGCGGCAACGCCAACACCTGCAATGCAAATGGCATTGCGGTGGCAAAGGAAATGTGCGCATTGACCGCAAAGACCTTGGGGCTGGATGCAGAAGATATCGTTGTTGCCTCCACCGGGGTGATCGGCCAGCCGCTGGATATTACCCCCATTGCCGACGCTCTGCCGATTTTGGCGGAGAATCTGAGCACCGACGGCCATCCCGCCGCCGAAGCGATCATGACCACCGATACCAAGGCCAAAGAGGTGGCGGTGGAATTTGAGATCGGGGGCAAGACCTGCCGCCTGGGCGGAATCGCCAAGGGGAGCGGAATGATCCATCCCAATATGGCCACCATGCTGGTGTTTATGACCACCGACTGCGCCATCTCCGCCGAGATGCTGCAAAAGGCTCTTTCGGGCGATGTTCAGAACACCTTTAATATGACCAGTATCGACGGTGATACCTCCACCAATGATATGGCGGTGGTCTTGGCCAACGGATTGGCCGAAAATGCCCCCATCACCGCCGAAGGGGAAGCCTTTGATACCTTTATGAAGGCGCTCAATACGGTTACCGTTGCCCTCTGCCGCATGATCGCGGCCGATGGGGAAGGGGCGACCAAGCTGCTGGAATGCCAGGTTTCGGGCGCGGCAGATCCGGCAACCGCCAAAACCGTTGCTAAAAGCGTCATCTGTTCCTCGCTGACCAAGGCGGCCATGTTTGGCGCCGATGCCAATTGGGGCAGAGTCCTTTGCGCCATCGGCTATAGTGGCGCGGATGTGGATGTTTCCAAGGTGGAGGTCTCCTTCCGCTCTGTCGCAGGGGAAATCCGCGTCTGCAAAGATGGGGCAGGGGTGGAATTTTCCGAAGAGATCGCTAAAAAGATCCTGCTGGAGGATGAGATCTTTATTTTGATCAACCTCCATAGCGGCGAAGCCTGCGCCACCGCCTGGGGCTGCGATCTCACCTATGATTACGTTAAAATCAACGGCGACTACAGAACATAAGGAGTAAAGTAAAATGCCTTTATCTTTAACCAATGCGCAACGTGCGGAGGTTCTGACCCAAGCGTTGCCCTATATCAAGAAATATAACGGCAAGATCGTTGTTATTAAATACGGCGGCAATGCCATGGTCAACGACCACCTCAAGGAGCAGGTGATGGAGGATATCGTTTTGCTCTCGCTGATCGGCGTGAAGGTGGTATTGGTGCATGGCGGTGGGCCCGAGATCACCGAAACCATGAAAAAGGTCGGCAAGGAGAGCGTTTTCCTCAACGGCCTGCGGGTTACCGATAAGGAGACTGCCGATATTGTCCAGATGGTGTTGGCGGGCAAGATCAATAAGAGCCTGGTCAACCTGCTGGAGGTCAAGGGCGGCCGCGCCATGGGCCTTTCGGGGATGGACGACCGCATGATCCTTTGCGAAATGAAGGATCCCGAGCTTGGGTTTGTCGGCAAGATCACGAAAGTGAACGTTACGCCCATTATGGACCTTTTGGAAAAGGGCTATATCCCCGTTGTTTCCACCGTTGGTTGCGATAAGGAAGGCAATGTTTATAATATCAATGCCGATACGGCGGCGGCCTATATCGCCGGCGCCATGCAGGCGGAGCGTTTGATTTCGCTGACCGATATCGCGGGTATTCTGCGCGATAAGGATGACCCCGCAACGCTGATCCCGGCAATGACCGTCAGCGAGGCCAGAGGACTGTACGATGAGGGCATCATCTCTGGCGGCATGATTCCCAAGGTAGACTGCTGCATCGAGGCCAT
>JAFSBD010000131.1 GCA_017442025.1 Clostridia bacterium | reverse complement strand
TCGGGATGGGGCGGTCTATCTTCGCAAGGAGGACGGTGCGGTAGAAAAACTGATCGACCGTTCCGAGCTTAAATTGCGGGGCAATCATAATGTTGAAAACTTCATGGCCGCTGTCTTGGCTGCGATGGATTATTGCACCCCTGCCATGATCCGCAAAGTGGCCCATGAATTTGGTGGGGTCCGTCATCGGATGGAATTCATCCGTTCGGTGAATGGGGTTCAGTTCTATAACGATTCCATCGGTTCTTCGCCTACCCGCACCATTGCAACCTTGCGCAGCTTTGATCAAAAGGTGCGGCTGATCGCAGGCGGCTATGATAAAAAGATCCCCTATACCGTTTTGGGGCCGGTGGTTGCAGACTATGTTGAAAAACTTTATCTTTGCGGGGCAACTGCCGAAAAGATTCGGGATGCGGTCCTTGCCTGCGATAAAGAGTTTGCTTATGAAATCTATCCAAACCTGAAAGCGGCAACGGAAGCTGCTTATGCGGAATCCAAAGATGGTGATATTGTGTTGCTTTCGCCGGCATCGGCAAGCTTTGATCAATTTAAAAATTTTGAGGAGCGAGGCGATTACTTTGCCTCGGTTGTTGAGGATCTGCGATGAAAAATCTTCAGAACTATTTATTTGAATTATGCGTCGAGCATCTGCCCTCGGGCTTTGAAAGCAATGCGGCGAATGTTAAAAACCTGCTTACTCCCTTGGTAGATGAATGCAGCTGTGATGCGGCAGGGAATGTGATCGGCTACCGCAAGGCAGCCATCCCGGGCGCAAAGAAGTTGCTTTTGGATGCCCATCTGGATGAGATCGGTCTGATCGTAACCAAGATCGATGACCATGGCTTTTTGCATTTTACCAATCTGGCAGGGTTTTCGCCTGTCAGCTTGCCTGCCGCCAATGTTACCGTCAAGGGCGTGCGTTCCCTGCCCGGAATTGTGGCAACCCTGCCGCCCCATCTGGTCTCCAAAGAAGAGGAAGAGAAGGTTCTTCCAATGAAAAAATTGGTGATCGATATCGGTTATTCTGCCGAAAAGGCGCGGGAACTGGTGAAGGTATGCGATCCGATTGTTTTGCGCCAGAGCTGCGCCGATCTTTTGAGTGATCGGGTCTGCGGAAAGGCGCTGGATAATCGCGCAGGCGTTGCGGTATTGCTGGATGTTTTGGCATCCCTTCAGAAAATGCCCCTGCCGGTGGATCTCTATGTTGTCTTTTCTGCCGGTGAAGAGTTCAGCGGCTTTGGCGCCTGCCATGCGGCCTGGAATATTGAGCCGGAAGAGGCCATTGTTGTGGATGTTACCCATGGTATCTCGCCCAATACACCGAAGGAAAAGGCCTTCGCTTTGGGAAGCGGCGCGGCGATCGGGATCGCCCCCATTCTTTGCGGGGGAATGACCGCAAAGTTGATGGATATCGCTACCCGTTGCCAGATTCCCTTTGAGCGGGAGGCGATGAGCGGCCGTACCGGCACCAATTGCGATGCCATTGCCGCCAGCAGATGCGGCGTTCCCACTGCGCTGGTATCCATTCCGTTGCGCTATATGCATAGCGGATGCGAGGTGGTGGATCTTCATGATATGAAGGCCTGCTCGCGGTTGATCAGCCGCTATATTCATCAGGGAGGTGCGCGCCATGAATAAAGAACTCAGTTATTTGACCTCTTTGTTTGGTGCTACCGGCAGCGAAGGGGATGTCCGCCAAGCGATCCTGAATGAGATTCGCCCTTATTGCGATAAGGTGGATGTGGACCATCTGGGGAATATTATCGCCTTCAAGCGTGGAAGCATGGAAGCACCCTTTTCGCTGATGCTCTCCGCCCATATGGATGAGATCGCGCTGATGGTTACCCATATTGATGGCGACGGGTACCTGAAATTCTCGGCGGTGGGGGGGATCGACCCCCGCATTTTGCCGGGCAAGCATGTTGTCATCGGCCGCCGCAAACTCCATGGCGTGATCGGTGTTATGGCACCGCACTTGGCAAAAGATGAAGAAAAAGTTGCTAAGATCGAGGATCTTTTTATCGATATCGGTGCACGGGATCGCCAAGAAGCCGAAGAGCATGTGGCGGTAGGTGATCTGATCGGTTTTGATACCGGCTATTTGGAATTCGGTGAAGGTTTGGTTCGGGCCAAGGCGTTGGACGACCGCGCGGGTTGCTATGTTTTGATCGAGATGATCAAAAAGGAACTGCCCTTTGATGTTACCTTTGCGTTTACCGTTATGGAAGAGATCGGATGTATCGGCGCGGCAACGGCGGCTTATGCGGTTCGCCCTCAATATGCTTTGATTTTGGAAGGAACTACTGCGGGAGATATTCATACCGACAAAAACCAGACCAGTGTTTGCAAGGTGGGCTATGGGCCGGTAGTCTCCTTTATGGATCATAGCGCAATCTATGATCGTGAATTTTTCAAAACCGTTCTGGAAGCGGCCAAAGAGGCAGATATTCCCGTTCAATTGAAAGAGGCGGTATCAGGCGGGAATGAAAGCGGAACCATCCAGCGTTCCTGGGGCGGATGCAAGGTCTTGGCCTTATCGGTGCCCTGCCGCTATATTCATTCGCCGGTGAGCGTTGCTTCGCTGGAGGATATTGAGAATACTTTGAAGTTGGCCCTGGCCATCTTGAATAAACTACTTTGAGGTGAATGATTATGATCGATAACATTCGTAAGTTGGTGCAATTAAAAGGCGTTTCCGGCAATGAGCGGGCGATCGCCTCTTATATCAAGGAGCAGATCCTGCCCTTTGCCGATAAGGTCTATGAAGATGCCTTGGGAAATTTAGTGGCTGTTAAGAAGGGGGAAGGCCCCAAAGTCATGCTGATGGCCCATATGGATGAGATTGGGTTGGTTGCAACCTTTGTGGACGAGAAGGGCTTTATTCGCATCTCTTCGGTGGGGTAGGTCAATCCCAAGATCCTCAACGGCCGCCCGGTGGTGTTTGAAAACGGTGTGATGGGCGTTTTCGCAACCGGTGATGAAGATAAAAAAGATTTGAAACTTAAAGATTGTTATATCGATATCGGCGCAGAAGATAAGGCCGAAGCCTTGGAGCGGATCGATATCGGGATGACCGCCTCTTTTATGAGCGATACCTTTGAAACAGGGAAAAAGATCGTTTCCAATGCGCTGGATAATCGGGTAGGCTGTTACTGTCTGATGGAAACGCTGCGGCGGGTGCAGAAAAATACCTGTGAACTCTATGCGGTATTTACGGTGCAGGAAGAGGTCGGTCTGCGAGGCGCAAAGGTCTCGGGCTTTGAGATCGCGCCGGACATTGCTTTGGCGATCGATGTTACTTTGAGCGGGGATCATCCCGATGCGGAAAGCACCGCGGCGGAGCTGGGCAAAGGCGCGGCGATCAAGGTGCGCGACCGCTCTGCCATCTGTTCCAGAGAGATTATTGAGGATCTGGAAAATATCGCCAAGCGAAAGGGGATCGCAACCCAGCGGGATGTTCTCTCGGCGGGGGGGACGGATATCGGCAGTGTCCAACTCCTGGGCAAGGGCGTGCAGGTCGGCGGGATCAGCATTCCCATTCGGTATTGCCATTCCGCCATTGAAATGGCCGATCGCCGAGATATTGAAGCAACGGTCGCGTTGCTTACGGCTTACCTTGAAAAATAGTTGCAATCTATATAATATTTTGATATAATATACTTTAATGCTTAAAGTATTTGTGAGGAAGTGAAACTTTGCGTTTAAAATGTTTGGACATTCAGGGATTTAAATCCTTCCCGGATAAGATCTGCATTGGATTTGACCATGGGATTACCGCCATTGTCGGCCCCAACGGCTCAGGTAAGAGCAATGTTTCCGATGCGATCCGCTGGGTATTGGGTGAGCAATCCAATAAGAGCCTTCGCAGCACCAAGATGGAGGATGTTATCTTTTCCGGTACCGCCAAGCGCAAGCCCCAGGGCTTTGCGGAGGTCAGCCTGACGATCGATAACAGCGACCATGCTCTCAGTGTGGATTATAATGAGGTTATGATCACCCGCCGCTACTATCGGAGCGGTGAAAGTGAATATTTTATCAATAAATCGCCGGCCAGATTGCGGGATATTCATGAGCTTTTTATGGATACCGGCATCGGGCGGGACGGTTATTCCATCATCGGCCAGGGCACCATCGATCAGATCCTGCTCGGCAAAAGCGAGGAGCGTCGCTCCATGCTGGAAGAGGTGGCGGGTATCTCCAAATTCCGTTACCGCAAGAACGAGGCAGAACGCAAGCTGGCTTCCACCGAAGAAAACCTCGTTCGGCTTAATGATATCGTCGGCGAGCTGGAGGAGCGCCTTCCCGGCTTAGAGCGGCAGGCAGATAAGGCCCGCAAGTATCTGGCGATGTATGAGGAGAAAAAGGATCTGGAAATCGCTCTTTGGCTGGAGGAATTGGAGCAGATCAAAGAGAATGCCCGCAAGATCGATGAGCAGCATTCCATCGCTAAGGGTCAGTTGGATGACCTGACGGTCGAGGTGGATAATATCGAGCAGGAGATCAATCTGCTCTTTGAGGAAAACATCAAGATCAATACCGAGATCGAGCGAATCCACCAGCAGCAAAAGTCCTGGGAAGAGCAACTCGGCGGGATCGGTTCTCAAAAGGCAGTTCTGGAAAGCCAGGCTGAGTTTGAAAAGCTTTCCATTGCCCGCTTGGAGCAGGAACTTTCCTCGGTGGATACCCGCAGAGAAGAAACCGAAGAAAAGATCAAAGAGTATAATGCGACCATCGAAGAAAAAACAGCCGCCATCGAAGCTATCGATGAGCAGGTCTCTGCAATTATCAATACCATTAAAGAAATAACAACTAAGGGCGAAGAGCAGCAACGGAAAACCGATGCATTGCAGCAAGCCTTACTTACCAATAGTGGCGAGCGCAATCAGCTTCAGATGGAGATGATCTCGGTGCGCTCCGGCATCGAATCCTATCAGGGGCGACTTGCCGATCTTGCCACCGCTCGCTCTGCGCAGTTAGAGCAAACCCACCAGGTGGAAGAAGAATTGGCAGACCTCAAAGATCAGCATCGCCAAAAAGCAGAGGAAAAGGAAAGCGAACAAAATGCCTCTGCAGGCTTGCGCAAAATGCTGGAGATCAAAGAACGCGCCTATTCCGAAGCGTTGGAAAAGGAGCAAAAATGCGCTCAGGAATGCAATGCCCTGGAGCAGCGTAGCCATATTCTTTCGGAGATGGAAAAGCATCTGGAAGGTTTCGGCGGCGCAGTAAAGCAGGTATTGGAGCAAAGCCGCCGCGGCATTTTGCAGGGAATCATCGGCCCGGTTTCCAAACTGATCAAGGTGGATGAGGAATACCTTACCGCCATTGAGACCGCTTTGGGTGCCGCGATTCAAAATATTGTTACCAAGGATAGCGTTTCTGCTAAAAATGCCATGCTTTGGCTGAAGCGCCAAAACGGCGGTCGCGCCACATTCCTTCCTCTCAACAGTATTACTCCCAAGGGGATCAAAGAAGATTGTTCCCGTAGTGCCGGATTTGTTGGTGTGGCAGATTCTTTGGTGGAGGTGGCACCCGAAAACCGCAAAGCGATTGAATTTTTGCTGGGCAGAACCTTGGTTTGCGAAACCATTGACCATGCTCTTTCGTTGGCAAAGACTATTCAGAATCGCTATAAGATCGTTACCCTCGACGGGCAGGTGATCAATGCCGGCGGTTCCATGACCGGCGGTAGTGCCGCCAAGAGCGGAGGATTATTATCCCGCGGCATTGAGCTGGAAAAAATTGAAAAGGAACTGGCCGAAAAGAGCAAGGTCTATGAAGATTGCGAAAAGCGGCTGGATAGCGCAACCCGCGATAAAAATACGCTGGAAGCGCGGCTAAGTGCTTCGGAAGAATCCATCCATTTGTTGGAAGAGGAACTCAACCGTATCGCAGGCCTCTGTGAGAGTAAAGAGGTGGTCTTAGCCTCCTATAAGGAATTGGCAGAAGGTTACGACCGCGAAGCCCAGACCATCCATGATGCCATTGCCTCTTCTGAAGAGCGTTGCAAAGCGCTGGAGGAGCGGATCGGTGGTTTGGAAAAGGCGGCCGCTGATTTGCAGGAGCAGTTGACCTCTTTGCAGGGCTTAAGCACCGAAGATCAGCAAAAAATGGCGGATTTGAAGCAGCAATCGGCCGATTCCGAAATGAATAAGATGGGTCTCTTTAAGGAGATCGAGGGTATCCGGTCCTTGATCGGTCAGTTGGAAAATCAACTGAGTATGATCGGTCGGGAAGCGGACGAAAAAAATGCCCGGATCGTAGCCTCTCGCACCAAGATCGATGAGGCTACTGAGGCGGCGAAAGCCTTGGATCTGCAGGCGCAGGAGTTGCGCAAGATGCAGGGCGATAGCGAAGAGCGTTCCCGCGAACTGGCCGACCAGCGGCAGGATCAGGAACGCCGCCAGACCCAGTATCGCGCGGCGCAGAAGGAAAAGAGCTCCGCAAAGGAAAAACTCATCGAAGAGGTTTCCCGCCTGGATAATAAATTGGCAGGCATTTCAGACCAATCCGATCGGATCATTGCCCAGCTTCTGGATATGTACGAGCTGACCGTAACCGAGGCAAAGGGGATGGCCAAGCCTTTGGAGGATCGCGTTGAAGCCAAAAAGCGGGTGCAGACCCTCAAGGGCAGTATCAAGGCTTTGGGCAGTGTGAATGTGGAATCCATCGAAGAATATAATACTGTTAAGGAACGTTATGATTTCATGAACGGCCAGGTGCAGGATCTGATCCAATCCAAGGCTGAGCTGGAAAAGATCATCCGCGAACTGCTCAGTCAGATGAAGGATATCTTCAGCGAGAAGTTCTCTCAGTTGAATAATGAGTTCCAGAAGATCTTTGCCGAGCTGTTTGGCGGCGGTACTGCGAAGCTGGTGCTGAGCGACCCGGAAGATGTTCTCAATTGCGATATCGATGTTAAGGCGGCGCCTCCGGGCAAGATCATTAAGAATCTGGTCTCTCTTTCCGGCGGTGAGCGCGCCTTTACCGCGATCTGCCTTTATTTCGCCATCCTGAAGGTGCGGCCGACGCCCTTCTGCGTGGTTGATGAAATTGAGGCGGCGCTGGATGATGTTAATGTTACCCGTTTTGCAAACTATCTGCGGCGTTATTGCGAAAAGACCCAGTTTGTTTGCATCACCCATCGGCGCGGCACCATGGAAGAAGCGGATGTTCTTTATGGTGTTACCATGCCGGAACAGGGTATATCCAAGTTGCTGACTATTAATGTCAATGAAATCGCGGAGCAACTGAAAATATAGGAGTATAGCAAAGAATGGGCTTTTTTGAAAAGTTAAAAAAGGGGCTTTCCAAAACCTCGCAGAATATTTCCTCCCGCATCGATTCGGTGCTGGCCGCCTTTGGAAAGATCGATGAAGATCTTTTCGAGGAGCTGGAGGAGGCATTGATTACGGCCGATATCGGCGTGGATACCACCTTGGAGATCATCAATCGCCTGCGCGCCGAGGTGCGCCAAGGGCGGATCACCAAACCGGAAGAGATCCGCGCTCAGCTTGTTGAGATCATCGGAGGGATGATGGAAGAGGATGTTCATCCCCTGGAACTGAACACCAATCCTTCGGTCATTTTGATGATCGGAGTCAACGGCGTTGGTAAGACAACAACAGCGGCTAAACTGGCAAAGATTTATAAGGATCAGGGTCGAAAGGTGATCTTCGGTGCGGCCGATACCTTTCGCGCCGCCGCCGCCGAGCAGTTGGCAACCTGGGCGGAGCGTGTCGGGGTGGATATTATTAAGAGCCAGCAGGGTGCAGATCCTGCGGCGGTGGTGTTTGATACCATTTCTGCGGCAAAGGCCCGCGGTTGCGATCTGATCATCTGCGATACTGCAGGCCGCCTTCATAATAAGGTGAACCTGATGAACGAACTGGCAAAGATCCAAAAGGTGATTACCTCTCAACTCCCCGATGCGGACACGGAGGTATTGCTGGTTTTGGATGCAACCACCGGCCAAAATGCCATGAATCAGGCGGCGGAATTTAAAAAGGTTACCGCCCTGACCGGCGTGGCGCTGACCAAATTGGATGGCACCGCAAAGGGCGGTATGGCGATCCCCTTGAAGGTGGAGATGGGTCTGCCGATCCGCTTTGTCGGGGTAGGGGAGCAGATGGACGATCTGCAGCCCTTTAACGGTTATGAATTTGCAAAAGCATTATTTTGAGGATAACTATGAGAATCGACGGACGAACAGAAAAACAACTTCGTAAAATCGAAGTGATTAAAGATTATACCATGCACGCCGAGGGAAGTGTGCTGTATTGCCAGGGGAATACCAAGGTGATCTGCACCGCAACGGTGGAAGAGAGCGTGCCCCCGTATCTTGCCGGAACCGGCAAAGGATGGGTGACGGCGGAATATTCCATGCTCCCTCGCGCTACTTCTACCCGCAATAAGCGGGATATCAGCAAATTAAAGCAAGCTCCCCGCAGTACCGAAATTCAGCGTTTGATCGGGCGCGCCCTGCGCGGTGCGGTGGATCTCACTCTTTTGGGAGAGCGCAGTATTATCATCGATTGTGATGTTATCCAGGCCGACGGCGGCACGCGCTGTGCTTCCATCAGCGGCGGATTTATCGCTTTGGCCTTAGCCATTCAGCGTTTGATTGAACAGGGACTTTTGCAGGAAAATCCCATCAAAAAGCAGGTTGCGGCCATCTCGGTCGGCGTTCTGGACGGCGTTCCCCATCTGGATCTTTGCTATCAGGAAGATAGCAAGGCCGATACCGATATGAATGTGATTATGTCTTCCAACGGCGGCTTTATTGAAATTCAGGGCACCGCCGAAGGGGAAGAATTTGATAAAAAGCGGTTGGATGCATTGCTCAGCTTGGCAAAGAGCGGCTGTAATAAAATCTTTAAGGCCCAAAATAAGGTGCTTGGATAAATGGAAAAGAAGTTTGTGATTGCTACCAATAATCCTCATAAAGTGATTGAATTTAAGCGTATCCTGGAGCCGATGGGGATCCATTGCGTTTCTTTGAAGGAAATGGGCATCCAGAGCGACGCGGAAGAAACAGGAACAACCTTCATGGAAAATGCTTATATCAAAGCAAAGGCAGTCTTTGATATTTGCGGGCTTCCTTCGGTTGCCGATGATAGCGGAATTTGTGTGGATGCTTTGGGTGGACAGCCCGGCATCTATTCGGCGCGCTACGGCGGCGAGGGGCTCAACGATGAGGATCGGATGTTCCTCTTGTTGAAAAACATGGAGTCGGAAGAAAACCGCGCCGCTCATTTTACCTCCGCCATCTCTTGCGTTATGGGAGAAGAACGGGTAATCGAAGCGGAAGGATATATTTTCGGTCGATTGACCCGCGAGCCGCGGGGCGAGCATGGCTTTGGCTATGATCCCATTTTTCTGCCGGACGGTTATGAAATGACCACTGCCGAGATGGAAGGGGATGCAAAAAACGCCATCAGCCATCGGGGCAATGCATTAAGAGAGTTTGCAGAGAAATTGAAGGAGTATTATCATGACGCTGACAAGTAAGCAACGCGCCAAGCTGCGTGGACTTGCCTCCAAGGAAGATACCATCTTCCAGTTGGGCAAAGAGGGAATTACCGAGAATTTTATCAAAGCAGTGGATGTTGCGTTATCTGCCCGTGAATTAATTAAATTCAAGGTCTTGGAAAATGCGATGATGGATCGTCGCGCGGCGGCAGAAGAGATCGCCGAGGCAACCAATAGTATCGTTGTTACCGTGATCGGAACAAAGATTGTCCTTTATCGTCCGGCGGAAAAACCGGTGATTCAGCTTTAAGATGGGGAATATCCTTCTTTATGGCGGAACCTTTGATCCGCCGCATAAAGGGCATCTCCACCTGCTTAAATCAGCCCTTGGAGAGCGGGAGTTTCATCGGGTATTCCTGATTCCCGCTTATATCCCGCCCCATAAAGACCATCGGCCTGCGCTGTCCTTTGAGATGCGCTCGGCTATTCTTCGGGATTGGTTTGGGCAGATCAAAGGGCTGGAGATTTTGGATATCGAGCAGCAGCGCGGCGGCCGAAGTTATACAGTGGATACGGTTACCCAATTGCAGGAGCGTTATCCCAACGATACCCTTCATTTGCTGATGGGATCGGATATGTTTTTGAGTTTTGAGACCTGGTTTCGCTTTAAAGACCTGCTTAAAACAGTCGTTTTAGTGGTGGGAACAAGAGAAATCGGGGATCGTTCCCAATTAGGAGCCCATCGGGCGCGGCTGATGGAACAATATGACTGTAAAGGAATTTTACTTTGCAACATGGAAGCGTTGGTTTGCGCCTCCAGTGATCTGCGTGCCGCGGGTCAAGGGATGGCAGAGCGTATTTTAGCGCATATTAGTAGTGTGCTGGATGTGGATCGTGCCCGCCATACCATGCTGGTTGCCGACTATGCTCGCGCTTTAGCAAAAAAGAACGGTTTCGATGAAGAGAAGGCCTATCTTGCGGGCTTGCTTCATGATTGCACGAAATGCTACAGCCATGAATGGCATCGGCAGTATGCTCAAAAATATAATGTTGAATTATCTGAGGCTGATCTTGCCTGTCCGCAGGTGCTTCATCAGATCACAGCCCCCCTCTTCGCTCGCGAAGAGTTGGGCGTGGAGGATGAAGATCTGCTTTCGGCGGTTGGTTGCCATACCACCGGGA
>JAFSBD010000130.1 GCA_017442025.1 Clostridia bacterium | reverse complement strand
TTGCATCTTTCGATGCTCTTCCAGGGCTTTTTTCTTGCCCATCATATTGATCACCAGCGCAAGGATGAAGATAATGAAGGCCAAGCCCGCCAAAACGCAGACCAGCGTAATGGTAAACTGCTTCATGGTCATCCCCATAAACCCGCGCACGTCGGTAATGGTATATTGCTCGGTAACGGGGACATAGTTTTCCAGCCAATCGCTGTCCATCACCGATTGATCGGAGAGGATCACATCGTCCGCCGAAACTCCGCTCACATTGAGGGCAACCACATACCGCTTGCCCTTATTCACATTCGCCATCCGATAAGGCGCCACCCCGTCTTGTCCGACGGTTACGCTCTGCAACCGTTGCAGACCGCTCATAAAAGCGTTTTCATAAAGGGAGGCCACCTGGCGCAAGGCGGTTGGATCGATATAAAGCTCCACCGTTGCGGGGAAATCGATCCGATCCTCAAATTTCAGCCAATAGCTGACCGCCGCCCCCAGCACCTTTTTATGGGCCTTGGAGGGCTTTTCATAGCGGGTCAGCATATAATCCATATCATAGCTCTTTTGGAAGGAAAGCCCCTTCAAAAGGCTGCAATCGATGCTCCAACGGCTTCCGTTGGGGGTGCGCAGATAGAGGGTGATGTTTTTTCCCGCCAAGGCCTCAAGGGTCTTGCCATAGAGCAAAGAGCCGTCTAAAAGGTCGATCTGAGCCGAAAGGGGAACCTCCTTGCCGGTGCGCTCCTTTAAGAGCCCCTGCTGAAAGATCTGCTCCTCCAGGGTTTCGGTCAGAGCATCCCATCCCTTTTGATCGGTAATGGAGGCGCCGACATTGATCTGCCCCTGCTCCTCCTCCCCCAATTCCATCTCCCCGATAATGGGGCGGGTAACGATGGTCTCGGTTTGGATGGTTCCATGGTCGGTATCGGTGATCTCGGTAACGATCTCCGAAAGCCCGTCCTCCGTCTCTTCAAAGGTCTTTTGGCTGACCGCAGGCGGTGCTTCCGGCGAAGAGGTGATCTGGGCGGGGACAAACATCTTCAGATCCTCTGTAATATCCTCTGCCAGGCTCTTTTGATCCTCTTCCGTTCCGTTATGATAAACTTCACTCAACGCCTCGCAGCGGGTAAAGGCGGAAGAGCCCGTCCCCTTCATCTCGGCGGGCAGGGTTACTCTTTGCAGCCGCTCGCAACCGTAGAAGGTCCATTCAGGCAACATTTCCATGGGGCAAAGAATTTTTGCCTCCAAAAGCCCTGCGCAATAGGCAAAAACCGAACCGCCCATCTCCGTTACCCCTGCGGGAACGCAGATGCTCTGCAAGGATTCGCAGCGGTAAAAGGCGGCATAGCCAATGGTCCGGAGCCCTTCGGGCAGGTTGACGCTCTTCAGCGCAAAGCAACGGGAAAAGGCATATTCCCCTAAGGTTTCCACCCCCGGCATCCAAACCGATTCCAGGGAGGTGCAACCCGCAAAGGCCATATCCCCGATGGTTTTCACCTTTTTGGGGATATCCGCGCCAACCAGCGCGGCGCAATCATAAAAAGCCAGCTTTCCGATGGAGGTAATGCCATCGGCCAATTCCAGCCGCGAAATATTCGCCCGATGGGCATACCAAGGTGCCATATCCGGCTCGGAAAAATCGGGCATCGCCCCGTGGCCGCTGATGGTCAAAACCCCGCCGGCATAGGACCATTTGAGCGATCCACACTTGCCGGAATCCTCCGCCGCAAAGGCAGAAGGTGCCATCAAGGTTGCGCACATCAAAATCAGCGCAAATACCGCCGCCAGCCGACGCAAACTATATCGTTTTTTCGAATAACGGTGCATAAACGCCTCCTTTTCTGCGCTTAAAATGTTGATTCATCCCCTGCCCTCTCCATATCGAGAGGGCAGGGATATAATAACTGCTAAACTGCATGTTTTTCTTGCTCTTTTACCCAACCAGCAAGATCAACAAGCGCTTCATTTTTTAATAACCGGGAGCATAGATGCCGAGTTCATGTGCCAAATCCACGGTATACGTTATATTATTTCTTACCACCGGAACAGTCGTATACGTATGCTCACCCACATTTCCATATAGAGCACCTGATCCTCCTAAGGTTTGTCTGACAGCCATAGTTTCAGGCGTAAGCTGAAACGTTATATTGGCGGTTATACCGAGCGGATTATTCCTTGTATAATCCGTATATTTTTGACTTAGTGTCATTGTGGCAAAAGATACACCAAAGTCCGTCTTATTGACAAAAGACAGCGTTGCAGTCGAAGGATAATACTGATAACTGAATATGCTTCTTCCACTACGTGAATAATAAGCATTTACTGTATAGTCATCCGAACTAATATTGCTCTTTGTCTTGTAAGAACCACTACTCGAATTTGCAACACTCGTCCATTTCAATTCAAGCTTATTATATTTGATCTCAAAGCTGGGCGCGTTGGTAACAACATCGCTGGTATAGGTCTTGGAAACCGATCCGCGTTTAATGGTGACTTCCACCGACTTGGCGACATATCTGCCGGCAACACCTTCGGTAAATACTGCATTTTTGGCTTGAAGCGTATATACGCCGCTACCAGCTACGGTCGATTTGAATTCAACATTGCTGATGCTGCCAACGATAGTATTCCAAGCGCTTATATCGGTAAGGGTGAAATGACCGTAATTATTGGTAATGGTTGTTCCATCATTGGTGAAGGAGGTGGTATCATACTGATAGATGACCTTGACTTCAATTTCATCATCCGAAAGACCTGCCTCTGCGGGTGTTACGCCGCCGGGCAAGACATTGATATTGAAGCTTCCTACCGATTCAAGGTCATAGCGTCCATAGAACTGGCCGGTCAAGTTGGTCAAGGTCTGACCCTCATCGATCGACCACTCCACGTTATCAACAACCGTTGTTGAATAGGGTGCGCCGATTTTTTCAGAAGTCCACTCCCACCAATTCTCATAATAGGCTTCGGCTTCTTCTGCGGTTGCAGGAGGAGCTTCTGTGCTGGAGCCGTTAACAAGGTTCTTGTTGTCGTCATAAACCCCGGTAACATAGAGGTTGGATAAGGTCCATGTTCCAACCTGATCGCCCGGCAACTCAAAGACAAAGCTTTGATATTCCGCACCAAGCGCGCTCTGCGCCATCGTTCCGCGGACATAATAGGGTGTATCGGGAGTTTCGCTGTTATAAAGCACCGCGTCTACCGTTGCGGAGGGAGCATCCTTCAATGTTGCGGTGAAGTTTGCGCCTGTGCCAAAGGAGAACTGCCGCGCCTTTGCTTCCATCTCTGCGAAGGAGGGGGGATCGGGCGGAATCGCCGTAATGGTGGGCGATGTTGTTGCGGTAGTCAGACTACTGTTCAGATTGCCGGAGGAAATGGTAACGCGGGAGAAATTATAGATACCGGCCTTGCCCAAAGAGAAGGTTCCTTCATAATACCCGCTGTTGGCATTCCACTCCATCTTGCTGGTCATGCCGTTTTCCTCCACCATGGAGGCACTATTGGCATAATAGAGCCAGACATTGGCGAGGTTTTCCATCTTTGTCC
>JAFSBD010000129.1 GCA_017442025.1 Clostridia bacterium | reverse complement strand
GGAGAAAGAGGGATTTGAACCCTCGCGGCGGTTACCCACCCTACGCCCTTAGCAGGGGCGCCTCTTCGGCCTCTTGAGTATTTCTCCGTGAGGAACGAAAATATCATTCAATTTGCGAATGTATTATATAATAAACCTTTGGGATTGTCAAGGCGAATTTTAAATCTTTAAAAGAAACTTCCTTTATCTTGGGAGAAATCCCGCCTTTCAGCGGGATTTCTCTTCCTTTTCGTAAAAGCATCCCAAGGAAATGGGAAGGGCTGTTATCATGGGGTAAACATAGCGAAGCAGGGCGATCGGCGAGAACAGTTGGAAGAGCCAACTGACCATTAAGAAAGCCAGCACTCCACCCGCAATTCGTTTGCGGCGATAGATCGCCAACGCTAGCAAGGAAAGGATTGCCCAAAAATAGATGCCCGGCTTAAAGAACAGCGCAACAAGGGGAATGGATTCAAACGCTCCCTTAGCAACCTTTTGATAAAAAGCTTTACCTTCCGGCCAAAGATCAAAATCTTCGATCGGGATGGTTGGGCTATACTTTGAATTGGTTTCGATATATTCATGCCAGACGCGGGGATCGGGATATTCGGCATCGGGATACCAATACCCCATATTCATCCCCCAAAAGGCGTCCATATATTTTTGCGGATACCGCGCACCAAGCCGAATCCATAGGCGAACAAAGCCATCCACATCCCGACGGATGGCAGCCGGATTGATATTGGTTTTTACCATATCGGCGAGGCGGGAATTATAATTTTTCCAGATCCATGCAGGGATATATTTTTCAAGGGCTTCCGATTCTTCTTCGGTCAGAACGCCGTCGTAGGCGCAGCGCGCCATTTGTTGCAGCGGAACGGAAAGAGCTTCTGTAAAGCGACCGTCCTTTACATCGATCGCCGCATTCAACGCCGCTCTCCCGCCATAAAAACCCGCAACGCAGAGCAAACAAAGCCCCAGCGCCATCAGGCGACGGCCCGGCAGAAGCCAAACCAGCAACGGAATGAAGATTAAAAAGACATAAATTCCGGTATTGCGCATCAATGCCATTACCAAAAGGGCGGCGACATAAATCACCCAGAACCGCGCCGAGCGCAGGCGGTCGGGATTGCGGAGCAATTCAACGACCAACAGAAGGAACGCAATGGTACAAGCGGCAAACAAAACATCTTTAGTTGCATTTACCGCAAAGAGCGGGTGAATGGGAAACAATGCAAACCAGGCCAACACTCCCCACTGCCAAAAGCGGGGTACGCCCACGCGCCTCAGATAGGCGACCACCCCCGCATAGGAGGCACTTAATGCAAGCATCTGCGACAGAATAAAGATCATATACCCTAAGGTATAGGAATGGATCCATCTCCCCAACCGCAGACAGCCCCAAGCAATAAGGGTATGCAACAAGGGATGGTCGGCGGTCAAGGTTCCGTAATGGATCCCAAGCAGTTGGGTTCGGATATCATAGGCCCGCAGGCCGGGGCAAAAGGCAATAAAACAGGGGATCCAGCAACAAAAGATCAAAAGCCACGCGATCAAAAAGAACTTCCCTGCCGCGCCTTTTCCCAAGCGGGGCGAAAAATCATAGCTGAAGATCAAAGCAAGGATCGCCGCATAGATCACGCCCATGCTGACGGTAATAAAAAGCTTATCCAGGATACCGCCGAGGGAAAAATTAAGCGTATCATTACGGAAGAGATCTAAACCGCAGGCGGTACAAACCCCGAAAAATCCGCCCAGCGGAACAACATATTTTAATTTTCGGCGGTTCAATCTTTGCAACGCAAAATAAACAACGGCAAAAAAGCCTGCCGCAATGGCCAAAAAAATCAAAATATTCCAAAAAGTAATCTTTTCCCAGGGTTCCCTGCGGGAATGCATCCACCCCGCCAGACCCAACAACGCGGCGACGGCAGCCGATAGAATGCGCCACATCTTTTCTTTCATGCAGCTCCCCTCCTTTCAACCGAAACTTATATTTTCAAGACTTTTCAGGATAGAAAAATGCCTTCATGGCATCCACATATTTTTCCGGCGCGACCGGATAGGCAAGGCCGTGGCCTGCGCCGGGGATCCGCACCAATTCCTTCTTTGAGCGGCAAGCGTTACAGACCGCTTCGCTCATAGCGCAAGGAACATAGTTATCCGCATCTCCATGAATGAAAATAACCGGCAGGTTACACCGCTCCATCGCTTTTAAGGGAGAGGTTTCATCGGGATCGAACCGCCCGAAGATGATCGCGCCCAGGCGGACAAAGAAATAGCTCAACCCCACAGGAAGTTTCATCTCCCGAATGGTCTTTTGGATGATCTCCCGCGCCGAGCTATACCCGCAATCGGCCAGAACACCCACCACATTTTCGGGAAGGTCCTCCCCCGCCGCCATTAAGACGGTGGCGGCACCCATGGAAATGCCTGTTAGAATAATGCGGACATCGGAGCCGAATTTTTCTACAACAAAATTTACCCAATCCACGCAATCCCAACGTTCCAAAATGCCGAAGGTGATGACATTCCCCTCGCTTTTTCCCGCGGTGCGTTGATCGACGATCAAGACATTATGCCCCAAAGCAAAGGCACGGCGAACACCCCCGCTCAGATCCCGCTCCGCACTGCCGCGATAGCCATGGAACATGATCTCGATGGGTGCATTTTCCTTGCATTGATAATATTTTCCAAACAAGTGCAGCCCATCCCGGGATTCAATATAAAATTCCTCATGGGGCATCGCCCGCACCTCTTCCGCCCATTGGCGGGTGATCTCCCGATAGGGTGCATAGAGCTCGCCCGGGGGTAAGATCGCATTGGCACTCTTGTTTTTACGGTTACGCGGTTCATAAAAAGCAATATAAAAGCATACACCGGAAATTCCCAGGATCAGTATGCAGAAGACGGCCGCGATCCAAAATAATGCCATATTCTCATCTCCTTCAATCTTCCTAATAATATCATATCCTTTAAATAATTGCAAATTTATTGCAATTTTCTTTTTCTTCTTGTAAAATAAAAGAGCATGATAGGAGGATTTTATGAATAAGGATGTAAATTATAAAAATCAAAAGCGGTATGTTACCGCAAAATATCCCATCCGCCAGCCCCTTATTGTTGTTTGGCTGATCTGGCTTTTATCGCGGATCATGCTGATCGGCAAAAAATTCAAGGTGGAAAAGATCAACATGGAAGGCTTAAAGCCGCCCTATATGCTTTTGAGCAACCATATGTATTTTATTGATTTCGAATTGGGGGCGATGGGCACCTTCCCCCATCGGGTCAACAACGTTGTCAGCATCGACGGCTACTACCGCCGCCCTTGGCTGATGGAGTTGATCGGTGCCATCTGCACCCGCAAATACACCATGGATCTCCATCTGGTCAAATCCATCAGCAGAGTGCTCAAGCGCGGAGATATTCTTTGCATGTATCCCGAGGCGCGCTATTCTCCCTGCGGAACCTTATCCTTTCTGCCCGAATCGCTGGGCAAGCTGATTAAAATGAACAAAGTGCCGGTGGTTGCCATGGTGCATCACGGCAACTATCTCCACTCCCCCTTCTGGAACTACCGTCAAAAGCGCAAGGTCCCTCTCCACACCACCATGACCCTGATCCTTACCCCCGAGCAGATCAAGAGCATGACGGTGGAGGAGATCAACGCTAAAGTCAAAGAGGCGCTCAACTACGACGATTACCGCTATCAGAAGGAGCAGGGCATTTTAGTTACCGAGCCGTTCCGCGCCGAAGGGCTTCATAAGGTTCTTTATCAATGCCCCCATTGCATGGCGGAATCCAAGATGGATTCCAAGGGCACCGAACTCTTTTGCAAGGAATGCGGTAAACGCTGGAATCTTAATGAGGACGGCACCTTGACCGCTTTAGAGGGGAAAACCGAATTTTCCCATATCCCCGATTGGTTTGATTGGGAGCGGGCGCAGGTCTGCAAGCAGATCGCCGAAGGAACCTATTCCTTTAGCGACGAGGTGGAGGTCTATTCCCTACCCCGTTGCTGGCGGTTTATCAAGCTGGGCAAGGCAACGCTCAAGCACAGCATGGAGGACGGCTTTACTCTGGAAGGCTTCTATCGGGGCGAAAACTACCGCATTCAGCGCACCCCGCAGGAGACCAACAGCCTGCATATCGAATATGATTATTGCTATATCAAGCCCTTTGATTGCGTAGATATTTCCACCGAGCGGGATTCCTTCTATTGCTATCCTACAAAAGAAAATGTTGTTACCAAACTGGCCTTTGCCACCGAGGAGCTCTACCGCATAGCCATGGAATCCAAACGAAAAAAATAAGGTCTTTAATAGAAAAATTTCGAAAAGTTGCAATTTGTTCTTGCCAAATTGCAACTTTTCTTATATAATTTAAATATTAATGAATTTTTAGGAGGATCACAATTATGAAAATGAAGAGAATAATTGCCATCGTGTTGACTTTGGCACTGGCCCTCGCTCTGGCTTCCTGCGGCAGCGCAGGGATGACCATGGGTACCGGCGGTACGCAGGGCACCTATTATGCCTACGGCGGCATTTTGGGTCAGGTTATTTCCGAGCAGACCGGTATTAATGTTACCGCTGTTTCTACCGACGGTTCTAAGGCCAACATTCAGGGTATTGATGCCGGCACCTATCAGCTCGGCACCGTTCAGTCTGACGTTCTGGCTTATGCCTGGGACGGCACCCAGACCTTTGAGGAAGACGGAAAGGTAGATTCCTTCCGCGTTGTTGCCGGTCTTTATGCTGAAGCTGTTCAGCTCATCACCATGGATAAGAACATCAAGACTGTTGCCGATCTGAAGGGCAAGAGCGTTTCCATCGGTGCTCCCGGTTCCGGCGTTTACTTCAACGCCATGGACGTTTTGACCGCAGGCGGCCTGACCCTTGATGATATCAAGCCCCAGTATCAGAGCTTTGGCGACAGCACCGAAGCGTTGAAGGATGGCAAGATCGATGCCGCTTTCATCGTTGCAGGCGCTCCCACCCCCGCCATCACCGAGCTTTGCCAGACCAATGATGCTTGGCTGGTTCCCATCGATGGCGATATCGCTGCCAAGCTGATGAACGACTGCCCCTTCTATACCGAGTATACCGTTCCCGCAG
>JAFSBD010000009.1 GCA_017442025.1 Clostridia bacterium | reverse complement strand
CTTGAAGGCCACCTTCTGCAACGCCGAGGCGATCTATGACTCCTTCTGGGATGCCGAGGAGAGCCGCGGCCGCGCCTTTATGGCCAAATCCTATCGGACAAAGAAAAAATATGCCGATTGCTTTGCCTGCGATGAACCGCGGATGTGGATCGATGCGCCCTGCGAGGCTCTTTGCATCAATGAATTCCCCGGCAAGGAGGGTCGGACTGCCTATACCCTCTTCAATCGGGGGCATCAGACTTGGTTTGGGGATGTTTTGGTGGTTCCCCATCAAGAGGGCGCAACTTATTATGATGCCTGGAATGAGCGGGAGGCCGATTTTGAGATCATAAACGGCATGGCCCATATTAAAGGCGCAATCGGTGCCCATAATGTCGGTTGCATTATTGTTGAAAAATAAACATAAAAAGGGGCTGTAAAAATAGTCCGAACCGCAAAGGGCAGGAAATAACAAGGCTTTTTTACCAAGCATCAGCTAAAAACCAAGAATAAGGACAGAAAATATCGAAAAACGATATTTTCTCCCAATTGAATGCCCTTTGCTACCTCCAAACCGAGCCACTCGGCGTATCACATACGCCTTCGGGTATCCCGCGGCCCATGGCCGCGGCTCGGTTTGAAGGTTTCAAACAATTTTTTTGACCCCCAAAAAAGGGGCTGTAAAAAATTCGATGAATTTTTTACAGCCCCTTTTTTATTGAATGGGATATGTTTTTCCGCTGAAAAGGAGTTCGCTTCCGTCCTTATTAAAATATTCGGCGGGATAGGTTCTTTTGATATTTTGATAGAAAGAGGAGTTCTCGCTCACCAGCGGCGGCCGCTCACGAAAGAGGATGCGGTAAACCAGATGCGCGCCGGAATACCCGCCGACCTCGTTGGTGGAGTTACGGAAGGTGGGGTAGCATAGAGCCGAGACGGATACACCGGATGTTATTAAACCATGCATTTCCGTTTTCCAATCCAAAAGCGGGATATCGGGATGAAATTCGCGGGCCTCATCAATAAAATCCCAAGACTCGCTATAGGAGGGGAACAGCACCAGCTCGGTATTGCTTGCGGCGCAGCATTCCTTTAATAAGCCCAATGCCTTTGAGCAATCGTCCGTTTCATAAAAGCCGTTGACAAAAACATGGCTGTATTGCCCTTGGCGGATCGCTTTTTGGTAATGCTGCATGGAGGGGAAATCCTCCACCGACCCATTCGGCAGAAACGCCGAATCGGCAAAAAGCTTCTTTTTGCTTTGCTGGAACATATCGTTTAAATGGGTAGGTACGGTGGCAAGATAAGCATCGACCCCTTCTAAAAATAAGATGGCCTTTGCCCCGTTGCTCTCGGAATAGGGGCGGATGGAATCGCCTTCGGTGATCAGTTGCGCGTTGCGCGCCATATAGTTGGTTGCGCCGGTATCCAGCTCGGCATAGTTGACCCGCAGATAGAAATTAAATTCATCCTCGAAATATTTGGCGTTAAATTCAAAATGACGGTAGAAGGTATCCTTTTTATCGGCCTGATACCCAAAAACGTCGTAAAATACCATCAGACGCTCAACGTTGGTGAGAGAATTCTGATCGAAAATATTCTTGGGGTCGGGGAAGGCGGTGGAGGAAAGGGCGGCGATCACCTCGCCGTTGCGCTGAAAATGATAGGTCTGATCGGTATTCTTCACCACCTCCCAATCCGATGGGATGGGGAGCTGCAGGCAAAGGCCGGTGGCGGCGTTTTGAAATCGCTCCTCTTTCCATGCGATGGAGGTATTGCTGCGGCAGGAGATGGATTGATAATCAGGCTCGGCTTGGCTCGGCGCGGCCGAGGGCTTGCTCTCCGCGGGCTTTTGGGTTTCCGCGGGCTTTTGCGTTTCCGCAGGCTTTGCGGCAGCAGGCATCTTTTCCGATTGGTTTTCGGGCTTCTTTTCCGGCTTCTTTTCAGCCTCTTCCGAGGGTGCATCCTCCTCCGAAGGATAGTAGATGGTCTCCTCTTGGGAGTCAACATAATCTCCTGCGAGGGCCTCTCCTTCCTCTAAAGTACCTGCGCCTGCGCAACCAAAAAGGCAAGCGGTGCAGGATAATATCAATAAATATGCAAGAATTTTTTTCATAAAATGGGTCCTTTGTTTTGCCAAAAGGTGGATCGCTTCCATTTCTATAGTAACATATGGGCGGGATGGGCGCAACATTTATTTTGAGGGGCTTGTTTTTTACGCCCGAAATGGTATACTAAAAAAAGAAAAATTGCGAGAGGTTCTTTATGATTATTGATTTTCATACCCATACATTTCCCGATAAGGTGGCGGCGATCGCTATCCCCAAAATGGAGCAGGCCAGCCATTCCAGGGCTTTTTTGCCCGGCACGGTCGATGGTTTGATCGGCTCCATGCAAAAGGCGGGAATCGACCGGTCGGTTTTGCTGCCCGTTGCCACCAATCCCTTGAAGGTTTCTTCCATCAACGATCTTTCCATCGCCCGAAACGGCAAGGATGGGTTGATCTGGTTTGGCTGCATCCATCCCGATCAGGCGGATTGGAAGGGGGAGCTTGCCCGCATCGCCGATGGGGGATTGAAGGGCATCAAGATCCATCCCCAATATCAGGGGGTAGATATCGACGATATCCGCTATCTGCGGATTCTTTCCCGCGCGGCGGAGCTGGGGCTTCTGGTTTTGACCCACGCGGGGGACGACATTGGCTTCCCCGGCGAGGTGCGGGTCTCGCCCGAGATGGTGCTCTCGGCTCTAAAGCAGGTGGGCGACCTGCCGATGATTTTAGCTCATATGGGCGGATGGAAGAATTGGGAGCGGGTAGCGCAGTTGGCCGAAACCAAGGTCTATCTCGATACCGCCCTATCCTTGGGAGCCATCGCCCCCATCGACGACCATTATACCCAAGAGGAGCTGCAGATGCTGAGCGAGGAGCAATTTTGCGACCTGGTTCATACCTTTGGGAGCGAGCGGATCCTCTTTGGCACCGATAGTCCTTGGTCCGATCAGGGGGAGAGCCTTTCCGCCATCCGCCATCTGCCGCTGACCGATGCGGAAAAGGAAAATATCCTCGGTAAAAACGCCGCAAAACTTTTAGAATTATGAAAAAATCCCCACATACGTGGGGATTTTTTTATATCTTAATGATTCGATGGGTTTCGGCATATTCGGTGGGCGTTTGCCCCGTTCGTTGCTTGAAGGCGCGGCAGAAATGATAAGGGCCGGAAAAGCCGCATTCTTCGGCGATCACACCAACCGATTTGGCGGTTTCTGCCAGCAGTCGCTCTGCCTTGCGGATGCGGGCGTTGAGGATATATTGCTTGGGTGAGGTTTGCAGATGCTTGGTAAAAAGCTTGCGCAAATAAACCTCGCTGATCCCCATTTGCTGGGCTAAAAATTGATTGTTGAGATCGGTTTTTTGCAGATGGGTTTCAATGTATTTTAAAACGTTTGCCAGCGGGCGGGGAGCCTGCTCGGGGAAAATCTGCCGCAGCATTCGGTAGAACCGCTCAAAGACCTGCAACCGATCCCCTGCAAGGAAGTCGTTCTTGAGTTGTTCGTATTCCTCTGCCAGTACCGTTTGGTTTTCCAGCGGCAGGATCAAAAATTCCTTTAGATCCAAGCCTGTCGCATCGAAATCGATGACCGGAAACAGACCGTCGCTATCCCCATGGAGCGTGTAGGTGGCGCCATAGGGCAAAAGAGTCGCGGTTCCTTGGCGGGAAACAAATTCCCGATCTCCCATCCGATAGGTGATCTGCCCCGAAAGGCAAAGGGAAAGCCCAAAGCAATCCCGCTCTTTCATCTCAAAGCGCCGCCCCTTTTGGGAAAAAACAGTAACCGGTTCATAAATTTTTGTAACGATAACATCTTTAAACATAAGGGCATTATATCGTAAATTGTTAATAATTACAATATATTTAGAGAGAAAAGTATCAAAAATGTTAAATAGAAAGCGTTTTTTGCATTGAATAATCCGATCGATCCGTTATAATAAAGAAAAAGAGGGGGTATTGATGGATGAAGTTCATTAAAAAAACGGCAATTGTTACGGGGGCGGCATCCGGGATGGGGCTTTTATTTTCCCAAAATTGGGCCGCTCTCGGCGGAAACGTCGTCTTATGCGATATTAACGAAACGACATTAAAAGAAAAGGCAAAGGAGATCAATGCCGAAGGGAAAGGCAACGCCATCGGAATGGTTTGCGACGTTCGGGATTACGCGCAAGTTTGCGCCGTTTGCGAACGGGCGGCGGAATCCTTCGGCGGGATCGACCTGCTGATAAATTTTGCGGGCGGAACCGCGGTGCGGATGCAAAAGATAGATCGGGAAAAATATCCCGAATTTCCCGATGTTCCCATTGAGGTCTACGATTGGGGGATCGACGTCAATTTGAAAGGCCCCTTTTATTTTGCCCACGCGGTCTTGAAGCAAATGAGAGCGCAAAAAAGCGGTTTAATTATTAACATCGGTTCCATCACCGGTCAAGAGGGCGATGGCTACGGGATGGATTACCCCACCGCGAAGGCGGGATTGATGTTTGGTCTGACCAAATCCATCGCGCAGTATGGCGCAAAATACGGAATTCGGTGCGTTTGCGTTTCCCCCGGCCCGATCCTGACAAGGGATGCAATGGCAAAGATGAAGACTCTTTCGAATCGCGCAGGGGATCCGCAAGAGGTGGTGGACCTTTGCTTGTTCCTTGCCTCCGAGAAGGGGCAGTTCATCAACGGAGAGAATATAATGATCGACGGCGGCAGAAATGCGATGGGCAGGTGGAAATGATGAAAAAGACCTTCTTAAATCAAAGCAAACCCCTGCTGACCGTAATACTTCAGTGCGAGACCCCGAAGGTGGCCATAGGTCGTATTCGTAACGCAAACGGGTTGGGGGCGGAAGCCTACGGCCTGCAGGTGGAGAGCCTCAAGCCGGAATACCATACGCCGGAGATCTATCAAAAAATATTGAAGGAAATGAAAAATTTTCCCTGCTATGTAACCAACTACAGAGGGGCAAACAATGCGGGGAAAACCGATGAAGAATTAGCCGATGGGCTTTTGGAATTGGCGAAAAGCGGGGCAACTCTTTGCGATGTGATGGGCGATCTCTTTTGCAAGCATCCCGAAGAGCTGACCGAGGACCCCGCGGCGATCCGCAAGCAGATGGAGTTGATCGATACGCTTCATGGGATGGGGGCGGAGGTTTTGATGTCCTCCCATCTATATAAATATGCGCCCGCCGAGCGGGTGCTGGAGATCGCCAAGGAGCAAAAGCGGCGCGGCGCGGATATTATTAAGATCGTTACCGCCGCCGAAACGATGGAACAGCAAATTGAAAACCTGCGGATCACCGATCTTTTGAAAAGAGAGTTGGGCGCACCGTTCCTCTTTTTATCGGGCGGGGAATGTTCCCTGCACCGCCGCTTGGGGATCAAGCTCGGCTGCTGCATGAGCCTTTGCGTTTATGAGCACGATGCACTTTCCACCCCCGCGCAACCGCTTTTGAGCATGATGAAAACGGTGCGGGATTTTATTGATTTTTAATTATTCGCGGAGGAATTAAAAATGGAAGCGAAACGAATTATTTTCACCGCTCCGCAGGTGGCGGAGCTTTTACCCTATGAGGTGGCGGATCCTGCGCCCGGGCAGGTGCAGGTGGCTTTGGAGGTTTCCACCATCAGCAGCGGCACCGAGCGCGCCAATTTGATGGGCAGCAAGATCATCGCTTGGAATCAGCCCGAAGCCAAGGAAGCCATCTTTCCCCGCAGAGTTGGCTACAGCTCGGCCGGTATTATTACCAAGGTGGGGGAGGATTGCGGCGATTTTAAGGTGGGCGATCGGGTGGCACTTTCTTGGTCTACCCATTCTCAACTTTTGAATATGCCGATCCGCAATGTGCATCATTTGGATGATGCCGTCTCCTTCGCCGATGGGGCTTTGGCCCATATCGCCACATTCCCGCTGGCGGCGATCCGCAAGTGCCGCTTGGAACTGGGCGAATCGGCCATCGTTATGGGCATGGGAATTTTGGGGATGTTTGGGGTGCAGCTGCTGAAAGCGGCGGGTGCGGCGCCCATCCTCGCGGTTGATCCCAACCCCGAAAAGCGCAAAATCGCGCTGGAATTGGGCGCAGACTATGCGCTGGATCCCTTCGCGCCCGATTTTGCAAAGACCGCCAAGGAGCTTACCAAGGGCGGTGCGCAGGTGGGCATCGAGGTTACCGGCATCGGTGCCGGCTTAGATGGCATTTTGGATTGCATGGCCCTGCGCGGCAGAGTGGCGCTTTTGGGCTGCACCCGCGATAGCGATTTCACCATTGATTATTACCATAAGGTCCATGGCCCCGGCATTACCCTGGTCGGCGCCCATACCGCCGCCCGCCCCGCCGTTGATTGCTCCAACGGTTGGTGGACCGAGCGGGAGGATTTTGAGACGGTTTTGAAACTGACCAAGCTGGGAAGGCTTCGCCTCTCCGATCTGGTGGCAGAGACCCATTCGCCGAAAGACGCACCTGCGGTCTTTACCCGCCTTTGCAAGGAACCGACCTTCCCCATCGTTCAATTTGATTGGAGAAAGTTGCTATGAAAAAGATCAAAATAGCCCAGATCGGAACCAGCCTCTACAGCCACGGCCAACTGATTTGGGAAACCATTACGGCTCAGCCCGATCTTTTTGAGATCGCCGGTTACGCTCTGCCCGAAAACGAGGCAGAAAAGTTCCCCCGTAAAATGCCCGCCTTTGAGGGCTTTCGGCAGCTTATGGTAGAAGAAATTTTAACCGACCCCACCATCGAGGCGGTAACCATTGAAACCGAGGAAATCTACCTCACCAAATATGCCCTGATGGCCGCCAAGGCGGGCAAACATATCCATATGGAAAAGCCGGGCGGATTAAATTCGGCCGATTTCGAAGCGCTGATCGCCGCTATGAAAAAAAGCGGCAAGGTGTTGCATTTAGGGTATATGTATCGCTATAACCCTTATGTGCAGGAGCTGCTTGCTAAGGTCCGAAGCGGCGAATTGGGGGAGATCATCAACGTTGAAGCCCAGATGAATATGATGTTCCCACTCACCGACGAAGCGCGGCAATGGCTTAAGACCTTCCCCGGCGGGATGACCTTCTTTCTCGGCTGCCACCTGATCGATCTGATCTTGCAGATCCAAGGTACGCCCCAAGAGATCCTTCCCCTAAACTGCGCCACCCATATCGGCGGAACGACCTCCGAGGATTTCGGGATGGCGGCATTCAAGTATCCAAACGGTGTTTCCTTTGCCAAGACCAATGCGGCGGAGGTGGGCGGCTATAACCGCCGCCAGTTGGTGGTCTGCGGCTCCAAAGGAACGGTGGAGCTCAAGCCCTTGGAGATCAATGAAGGGCGCAGTTGCGTTTCCACCGCCAGAGCCGAATATCCATCGGGCGCTCATTCCCAAAGCGCACCATTCAACCGCTATGGCGGGATGATGGCGGCCTTTGCGGCATACGCCCGCGGGGAGAAGGAAAATCCTTACACCCTTGATTACGAACTTACTTTATATCAAACCATCTTAAAAGCCTGCGGAGCGATAAAATAATGGAATTATATTGCCTGAAATATGCCGATTCCACCATCCCCGCATCGATGGTTTTTCAGGGCGGCGATGGGGACGAGAAAATCCCCATCACCTTTGCGGTCTACCTGATTTTGACCGAGGATCGAAAGATTTTGGTGGATGCCGGCTGCCATACCATGCCGCATTTTGAGATGCAAAATTTCACTTCCCCGGCAGCGGTTTTAAAGGAAATGGGGATCGCGCCCGAGAAGATCACCGACCTGCTTTTGACCCATTCTCACCACGACCATTGCGAAGCGACCAAGGACTTTCCCAATGCGACTGTGCACCTTTCCAAAGCCGCCTATGAAAAAGCCAAAGAGTATATCCCCGCCGATTTTAAGGTCTGCACCTTTGAGGAAGAGCTTTGCTTGGCCCCAAAAATCAAAATGCTGGAATGGGGCGGGCACGCTTTTGGCTCCTGCATGGTTGAAATTCAAACCGTGGATGGTATCCATATCTTAGCGGGGGATGAATGCTATACCGATGCGAATCTCCAAAAGAAGATTCCCACCGGCAGCACCTGCAATTCGGAGCGCTCCGCTGCCTTTGTTGAGAAATTCAGCCAAGCCCCCTACTGCGTGCATACCTGCCACGATGCATCTTTAAAAACAGAAAGGATTTTATAATGAAAAGGATTCTTTTAATCGGCGGTGGCGGGACCTTAGGGACCTATACCGCCAAAGAACTGCTCTCTTTAGGGCATCGGGTGGATATCCTCTGCCCCGAAGAAAAACATTCCGACCACGAACGCCTGACCTTTTACCAAGGCTACGGTACCGAGGATTTTTTGGAGCAGCATTTTGCTACCCGCCATTATGATGGCATTGTTAATTTTATCCACTATCCCGAGATCGAAAGTTATCCGCCCATCCATCAATTGCTGATGGCGCATACCGACCATTTGATCGTATTATCGTCCTATCGGGTGTATGCGGATGAACAGCACCCCGTTACCGAAACTGCACCGATGCTTTTGGATGTTTCGACCGATCGGGCGTTTATCGAGACCGAAAAATACGCCATTTCCAAGGCAAAATTGGAAAAATATCTCCGCGCCGAATGCAAAGGTCAACCCTGGACGATCGTTCGCCCGGTGATTTCCTTTTCTTGGCGGCGGTTTGATCTGGTTACTTATTATCAGGATCTGTTAAAGCGCATCGACGATCAGCAGATCATCCCCCTGCCCACTGCCGCCAAGCATCTCGGCGCGGGGCTGGATTGGGCAGGAAATTCCGGCAAGCTGATTGCCCACCTGCTCTTTAAGGAGCAAGCGTTTGGCGAAGCCTTTACTGTTTCTTCCGCCCAAAATCTGACCTGGGGCGAGGTGGCAGAGCTTTATGCCGAGTTGTTGGACGCAAAATTCCGCTGGGTTTCCACCGAAGAATATCTGGAAGCGACCAACAACTGCAATTATTATGCGCTGCTCTACGATCGGCTCTTCGATCGCACCATCGATAACCGCAAAATCCTGCGGGTTACAGGATTGACTCCTGCCGATTTCACCCCCATCAAAGAGGGATTACAGATCGAATTAAAGATATTAAAGGAGAATCTCAAATGAAAGCAATATTGATCAACGAAGACAGAAGTTTAAGATGGGATAACGTTCCCGACCCCATTTTAGGGGCAGAGGATTGCCTCATCAAGATCGAGGCGGCGGCGTTGAACCGCGCCGACCTGATGCAACGGGAAGGGGATTATCCCCCGCCCGAGGGGTGCCCCGAATGGATGGGGCTGGAGATCGCGGGTACCATCGTCGAGATCGGCGAGGAAGCGAAGGAGAAGTCCGATTGGAAGGTCGGCGATAAGGTCTGCGCCCTTTTGGGCGGGGGCGGGTATGCGGAATATGCCAATGTGAAATATGATATGCTGATGCCTGTTCCGAAAAACTGCTCCATGATCGAAGCGGCGGCTATGCCCGAGGCCTTTGCTACCGCCTATCTCAACCTCTTTATGGAGGGCAACATCAAAGAAGGAGATACCCTTTTAATGAACGCAGGTGCCAGCGGCTTGGCCAGCGTGATCATCCCGATGGCGAAAGCCTTCGGGGTAAGGGTCATTACCACTGTTTTGACCAAGGAGATTGCTGATAGCATCAAGCATCTCCATGCCGATCGGGTGGTGGTTACCGCCGAGGAGGATATCGCCGCTGTTTTGAAGGAAGAGTTGGATGCAGGGCATCCGGTCGATGTTGCTATCGATTGCCTGGGCGGGGAAGTGATGGGCAAATGTATCCATTACTTAAAGCACGGCGCACGCTGGATCATGATCGCCGCTTTGGCGGGTCAGTTCACCCAGATCGATCTGAAAAACATCTATGTCCGCAACGTGCGGATCATCGGCTCCACCCTGCGGTCGCGCACTCCGCAGGTCAAGGCGCAGATTTTGGCCGAACTTGTCGAAAAGGTCTGGCCCAAGGTGGAAAAGGGCGAAGTGAAGCCCACCATCTATCAGGTCCTGCCCATCCAAGAGGCGGAGGCCGCCCAGGAGATCCTTTATCAAGGAAAGAATGTGGGCAAGGTCGTTTTAAAAGTTTAAAAATAGCAAAAAATTCCACCTGAAAAATGGTGGAATTTTTTATTTTATGGGCAATATAAAAATGAGCAGAACGCTCGAAAGGAGAAATCATATGAAACGAGTAGTGATCTGGCTGATGGCAGTCATCATGCTGCTTTCGGCAACCGCCTGCACCGACGGCGGTAATCTGGAAGGCCCTGCTACCGAAAACGGCGGTGTTTCCGATAACGGAAGCATGGACAACAACGGCACCAACGGTTCCAACGGCACCGACAATAGCGGCATGGGCAACGGCAACGGTACCGGCAACGGCACCGAGAATGCAACAGGCAACGGCTCCAACCAAACGGTTGGAGCCCAACTTTCCTCCGATTTCAAGCAGCTTTTGAATCTGGACAACACTTTGGGCGCGGCCGCCATCGCGGGGGAACTGCTCAAAAGCGATCTTTTTGATTTTGAGCTGACCAAAACCGAGGTGCGACCCGGTAAGCTTCAGGGCTTCGGGGAGAAGGAGATCAAGGGCTTTAAAGAGGGCGTGATGTTCACCTCCTCCAAGGGAGATGTGCCCTTTATCGGCTATGTCTTTACTTTAGAGGACCATACCGATTCCGATGGGTTTATCAAAACCCTTAAAGAGAACGCCGATGTGGAATGGAATCAAGGGATCAAGGCGGAGGAAATGATGGCCGAGAGTGTGGGGCGGATGGTCTTTTTCTCCATGAGCCCGAAGGAATTTAAGTAATATTTTTCAGATCATAGCGATACCTTTTAATAAGAAGAAAAAAGGAGGAAGCTATGAAGAAAATTTTGCTCACCGCCGGCAGTCGGCTGCCGGTGAAGTACATTCACGCCCTGCAGCAGCAGGGCGCGCAGGCGGAAATCGCCAAAGGGGTTTTGGAGGTGGAAAGCTTTGACGGGCTGGTGCTCTGCGGGGGCGGCGACCCTGAGCCTACCCTTTTCGGGCAAAAAAAATCAGGGCAGCTATGGAATCGAGCCGATGCGGGATCGGCTGGAGCTGTCCTGTATTCATTCGTTTTTAAAGGCCAATAAGCCCATTTTGGGCATCTGCCGCGGAATGCAGATGCTGAATGTGGCCTTCGGCGGCACCCTCACCCAGCATCTCCCCACCGCCCATCTCCATCTTGCACCGGGGGAAGAGATATTTCATGGGGTTCGCACCGAAGGATTTATGAAAAAACTCTATGGCCGCAATCTCACCGTCAACAGCAGCCACCATCAGGGGGTGGACCGCATAGGGCGGGGGCTGATCCCCGCCGCCTGGGCATCCGATGGGGTGGTGGAGGCCTTTTATCATGAGCGGTTGCCGATCATCGGCGTGCAGTTCCATCCCGAGCGGATGGAGCGGGGAGATGCGATCTTTGCGCTGTTTTTAAAAAGTTGCTGAAAGATCCTCCCGCACCAGCGCGGTCAGTTGGATGATAAATTCCCGATTATAGGGTTTGCCGGTGGATTCCTTCACAACATGGGAAAAATGTTCTTGCAGATAGGAAAGGGATCCATGCTCAAAGGTTTTTTCCACAGCATCGCGCATGCTCCGCTCCACACACTGCGGGTTGATCCGGTAGCGGGCGGCGATGGCGGGATAGAAGTCGGCAACCATTCGTTTGGTGATCCTGGGATTTTCAAAGCATAGCTCCACCGCATCCTGAACATATAAAAATCCGTTGAGCGTGGTGGGCATCCGCATCTTCATCTGCAGCTTGCGGGTGCAACTGCGTACCGGAGATTCTTCGGCAGGGTATTTCAGTCTGCGCAGGCGCATGGAATGGTATTGCTCCATGCGTTTAAGGCAGTAGGAATAGTCCAACGGCCGCATCAGGAAAAGATCGCCGCCGTTGTTTAAGAACCGATCGGCCATGCGGTCGTTCTTTTCATCGCTGATGACCATTTTGACCATCTTCGCTGTGTGGTCCTTCTCTAAGTTCAAAAGCGCCACGATCTCATCGCAGTTGAGATAGGGCAAAAACGGCTCCATGATCAGAATGTCCGGTTGGTGCTTCCGCGCTAAGTCTACCGCGTCCCGCCCGGTGGTGCCGACCGCCAGTATATCACAGCCGTAGGCATAGAAATGAGAGGCGGTTTCTTCCGCCTCTGCCTTGGCTGATTGAATAACAACAACTTTGAATGCCACGAGATAATAGGTCCTTTGCTGAATAATAGGATGGCTATAGTATATCATAATAGAAGCAGGTGTTCAATGGAGAATTTAAATTTGAAATTGTCGAAAACCGTCTAAATCCTCGAAAAAGGGTCGAATTTGAAAAAAATGCAAAATGTAGCTGATTTTTTTCATAAATGTATTGACATTTGAAAAAAAGCAGAGTATAATAATCAAGCATCAAATAAGGCCCCTTGGTCAAGCGGCTAAGACGTCAGCCTCTCACGCTGAAATCGGGAGTTCGATTCTCCCAGGGGTCACCAGGATATTCCTCCTTAGCTCAGTCGGTAGAGCATGCGGCTGTTAACCGCAGAGTCGTTGGTTCGAGTCCAACAGGGGGAGCCAAAATAAAAACACCACCCGAATGGGTGGTGTTTTTGTTTTGGCCCCCCTTGCCGGGCTCAAGCCCGGCAACCTCTGCGATCAATAGCCGCCGCCTCACCGACTGCCCGTTGGGCTGTCGGTGGTCGTGGCGCCGAAGCGCTGCCCTTTGGCAGATGAAGCGAGGCGCTAACGGCTGCCGCGGTCGAAATTTTGGGCGGCGCCACCGCGAACCGCCCGAAAATTTCGGGTTACCGCAAAGGGCGTCTGCACAATCTCATGGTTCGCAGAGGTGAAAGTAGTCTGTACCCTCCGCCTTCGGCGGAAATAAAATAAGCCGTGAAATTTTCACGGCTTATTTTTTCTTTTCGGGGTTGTTGGAAAGCCCAATCAGATAATCGGAAGATACTTTGAAAAATGAGCATAACGCTTTAATATCTTCGATGCTTGGCTCATATTGGTTATGCTCAATATAAGAAACTTTCCTTTGAGTCATATTTACCTGCTTTCCAAGCTGTTCTTGCGTCAGATTGGCATCTTCTCTTAAATTTCGTATTTTTTCACCAAATGTTAATTTCATTTTTTGCATCACCACCTTATCCGCTGCAAGCGGTCCTCCTTTTCTCGCTACGGCTTGGTCACGCTTCGCTTCCTCGAGAGGAAGGTTTATCTGTTTTATTTTTGCTTTTCGGGGTTGTTGGTTTGGTCGAGAAGATAATCAATGCTAACATTATAATAATTTGATAGTTTAATCAATATCTCTGCAGTCAAGGAAATGACACCTGTTTCATATTGAGAATAAGTGTTTGGGGAAACATTTAAATATTTCGCAACATCTTTTTGTTTGATATCTCGATCTTCTCGGATTGCTCTAAGGTTTTTAAATTGCATAACGATCACCTCGATTGATCTGATCTGCCGAGCAAATAATCAACGGAAACATTAAAATAATCGGCAATCTTAATCAGTTCGTTGATACCGGGTTCTCGTTCGCTGTTTTCATAACGGCTTATGGTATTTTGATTCATATTCAGATCGATGGCCAATTTAAGTTGGGAGATATGCTTGGCTTTTCTTAATTCTCTTAATCGCATATAGGTTTTTAATCACTTGAAGGAGCGCATTTCATCTGTCAGGCCAATCATATAATCAGCAGAGATATTATAGAATTGGCAAAGTTTTACTAAATCTTCAATTTTCAGTTCTGCTCTTCCTGCTTCAATGTGTTCATAGCCTTGTTGCGTTTTATTAAGAATTGCTCCTATTTTTTCTTGTGTCAGGTCATGATCTTCTCTCATATTTCTTAGTCTGGTTCTGTAATTCATGGGTGATCACCTCATTATAGTATTACAAAACTATTCTATAGTACTCAAATTATGAGTATTGACTTTCACTCAAAGATTGAGTATATTGTTTCGTAGAAATAATATAATTTTGAGGGGATCACATTTAATGAATATATCAACAGAAAATATTATCCAAAAACTCGATAGCCTCTTGTTGGAAAAATGTTCGGATTTTTCGGATGTTAAAACAGAATTTGAAACCGCTTGCGAAAGTTTAAAAAAGCAGATCGGCGAGGAAAAAGTGGAATCTCTCACCGATGCTTTTTCGGAGCGGGTGCGGGCGGCGGTTTTGTTTGCGGCGGGCAGTGGGTTTGAAGCCAATCGGCAACATTTTCGGGATCCCTTCAAACCGACGGTTTTGGACGTGGACCCCGGTTGTTATTTGCAGGAGTGGGTGCTCAACCGAATGCCCCATTACAGAGAGGCACAGAGAAGGGTATGCCTATTTTCTGAAGATCTGCCCGACGAGGAGCACACGGCTGTTTTGAGTTACTATAACTATTTAGAAGTTTACGGACAACGGCTGGCGCATTTCGGGGGCTTTCGGTTGGGGGATGAGCTGTTGCCCTTTACCGAGCCGGGCTATGTTGCAGATCAATGGCTGACGATCAGTTACCGCGACGCCATTCAAGAATGGCTCGGCGCAGCAATTTAAAAAAGCCCCAACCTTGCGCCCTATATAATTATATGTTATAATATCCCCAAGGCGGTGGTTTTATGAAAACAAATGAGACGGTGATAATATGTTAAAGAAAATTGGGAAATATGTGATTATTTTTTTATTGTTGTTGCCCGTCATTTTGTATGTGGGTGTGGTGATTACCAACGATATTCTTGCGGATGGTATTGAAACGGATTTGATGGAATATTCTTTGCCTGCCGATACGGTTTTGGAGGATTCCATGTCGGTTGCGGGAAAACTGGTTGGCAACGGCAACGGAATGCAGTATATGGGCTCCATCCTGATCAGCAGCGACTTGAATGAGGCGCAGTTGAAAGAATATTATGAGCAGAGATTTAATTTTATCGAGGTGCATGTCCAAGAGGATGAAAAGATCGATTTTTTGAATTCTCCCAACTATAGTTTCAGAAAAACCTTCGATGATACGGAAAAAACCTATTATTCCATCACTTGCTGGGATTCCAAAGCGGTCAAAAAGCTTGGCGGTTTTGCTCGTTTCTTGCTGGATCTGGATCTGAGAGGTCATTAAAAATAAGCAGAATTAACGGAGGCTCTTTCTAAAGAAGGAGTCTCCGTTTTGCTATGTTGGGCGATATTGCAAACTGCCGTTTGCAGCGATATTTTATTTTTAAAATCCTCGCCTATGGCGAGATATTTAAAAAAGAAAGCGATATAAAAGCCTCGCGGCTTTTGCGATATGATATTCGCGCAAAGCGCGAATATCGCTGAGGTGCGAGGTGCCTCAACTTCCCCCATTGCAATTATCAATAAAAGGTGATATACTATTAAATTGAAGTAATATGCAATTCATTCAAGGAGAGTAAGGATGATTCGAAAATTTTTACGCACCGTTTTGATTGTTTTTATATTCAGCGTATTATTGCTGATTCCTGCCCGTGCCGAGGAGGCGGACTATAAGGCGACTACTTGGACCACCAAGTCCTTTTCCGATGCGGAGGTGTTGTTTGACAGCAACAGGGCGACCTATAAAACGGTGAAGGAAAATGGATATATCACCATGCAAAATCCTGATGGGATCGCCCATCTTTATATTGAATTCGATCGCCTTCCCCCGGAATGGCTGTTGAAAGCGGGGGATCATACCATCACCTGCGGACAGAAGGGCTTTCTCCATGAATATATCGATCTTGTTGCTGTTTATGGGAAAGCACCCACCGCGGTCAGTATCAAATTCCCCATGGGGACGGTGATTGCCGATGTTTACGCGTTTACCGAGGGCGACCTGCCCGATTGGGTGCAGAAATGGGACGTGCCCTGCGAAAAGGCCGACCTGATGCTCCTTTCCTCCCATTCCGATGACGAACAGCTCTTTTTTGCAGGCGTTTTGCCCTACTATGCCATCGAGCGGAAGATGGAGGTGCAGGTAGTTTATATCGTTCAGCACTTTGAGGCCAATGGCATTAAAGACCACACCCGCCCCCATGAGCAGTTGGACGGGCTTTGGAAGGTGGGGGTACGCCATTACCCTGTTATGAGTACCTTCCCCGATGTTTATTCCGAATCCAAAAATCGGGATGTTGCCTTTAAGCAGGCGGAAAAAGCCTTCGGGGCGGCAGGGGTAACCTACGACGATTTTAAGAGTTATATCACCGAATGCCTGCGGCGGTTTAAGCCGTTGGTGGTGGTTTCCCATGATCTCAACGGGGAATATGGGCATGGCACTCATGTTTTTTGCGCTTCGGCCCTGACGGAGGCCATCCACCTGGCGGCAGATAAGACCCAATATCCCCAAAGTGCCAATCGTTACGGCACCTGGCAGGTGGAAAAGACCTATCTCCATCTTTATGAAGAAAACCCCATCACCATGGATTGGGACACGCCCTTGGAAAGCCTGGGCGGGAAGAGCCCCTTCCAGGTAACGCAAGAGGGCTTTGGTTGCCATAAGAGCCAGCATTGGACCTGGTTTAAGCGGTGGATTTACGGTAATAATAATCAAATCACCAAAGCCACCCAGATCGATACCTATTCCCCCTGCCGATACGGCCTCTATGATACTAAAGTCGGCCCCGATCAGGCGGGCGGAGATTTTATGGAAAATGTTTTGACCCATGCCGAGCGGGAAGAGCTTGACCGCCAAGAGGCCAAGGCGGAGCGAGAGCGTCAGGAGGCCGAGCAAAAGGCAAAATTCGAGGCCGAAGCCGCGGCGCAGAAAGCGAAATACCGCAAGGTGGCGTTCTTCGGACTGTGCGGATGCGCGGTGCTGGTTTTGATCGCGGGCGTGATTGCGCTGGTTCGGCGGAGAAGATTCAAATTGGAAGATGAGGAAGAACTATGAACAAGGTATCATTGATCATTCCGGCCTATAAGCCCGATGAAAAACTGCTGACCACCCTCAAGGAGGCGGCGGAGCATTTTACCGACATTCTGGTTGTGGACGATGGGAGCGGTGAAGGGTTTGCGCCCATTTTTGAGGCGGTGGAAAAGATCCCTCAATGCACCCTTTTGCGTCATTCGGTCAATCGGGGCAAGGGGGCCGCGCTCAAGACCGCCTTTGCCTACTTTTTGCAGGAACGGCCCGATTTTGCGGGCGTGGTTACCGCCGATGCCGACGGTCAGCACCGCACCAAAGATATTCTTGCGGTAGCCAAAACCATGGCCGAAAGCGGGGAGATCACCTTGGGTTGCCGCGATTTTTCAGGGGCGGACGTGCCGCCCAGAAGTCGGTTCGGCAACCGCATCACCATCGGCGTTTTTCGCCTCTTTTTCGGCATGAAGATCGGCGATACCCAGACCGGCCTGCGGGCCTTCCCCAAGGAGAGCCTGCCCATGATGGTATCGGTCAAGGGGGATCGTTATGAATTTGAGACCCAAATGCTCTTTGAGATGAGCCGCGCCAAAATGCCCTTCCGGCAGGTGGCGATCGAGACCGTATATATCGAGGAAAACAGCTCCTCCCATTTTCGGGTGGTGCGGGACAGTTTGCGGATCTATGGGCTGATCCTCAAATATCTATTCAGCTCTGTCGCCGCTTCGGTGGTGGATGCGCTGGCCTTCTTCTTGCTCAAAATCTTACTCCCCCGCGGCATCGGGCTGATCCCCGCAACCTTCCCCGCGGCCTTTTTGGCGCGGGCCATCTCCTCGTTGGTGAATTACCTCATCAATGCAAAGGTGGTGTTCGGCAATCAGACCAACCGCCGTTCGTTGGTGCGCTATTATTTCCTGGTTGTGGTGCAGATCACCCTTTCGGCGGTCGCCGTTTTCTTGCTGGAGCACCTGCTGGTGATCGAGGCGGCCTGGCTTTCGACCCTTCTTAAAATGATCGTGGATACGGTGCTCTTCTTCTTTAGCTTTCGTATCCAGCACAAATGGGTGTTTAACTCGGAAAAGGAAGTTTAAAAAACCATGAAAAAACCGATTTTCAAATGGATCTATCTTGCCTTCACCGCCCTGCTGGCGGTGCTGGTGTTGGTGGCTCTCCTTTATGTGCGGGGGCTTTTGGCCGATTATGAGGCCGCCCGCCCCGAGCGGCAGGCGGAGCTGGCCATGGAGCTTTTGGCGAAAGAGACCAAAGAGAGCGACTATTGGAAAAAATTTGATCTGCCGCAGGTGGATGCGCAGACCAAGGCGCAATTCATCGCCCTTTGCCAAAGCGAGGATCTTAACTATATTGCCCAGACCGGGCGGTTTGCCGAGGACGAGATGGGTTATATCATCCGCAAGGGGAGCTTCCCCCTGGCGGAGGTTTTGCTGAAAGCAAAAGGCCCTGCCGAGACGAAATTGGCCGTTTTCACCACCCGCGAATGGGCGGTGGAGAAGGTGGTGCCCCTGCTGGAGAAGCGGGAATATACCGCAACCCTGCCCGAGGGCTTCAAACTTTGGGCCGACGGCAAAGAACTCAAAGCCAAGCCCCAAGGCGGCACGGGGAAATTCACCCTTGCGGGGGTCTACTTAGAGCCGCAGTTTAAGGTAACTTCCGCCGATGGAACGGAAGTGGGCCATACCATCAAAAACTTTCGGGTGATCCCCGATATTTACGAATATTCCCTCACTCTGCCCGCCGCCATCAAGGTGGAGGTGGATGGGGAAGGGATGGAGGGCGCGCTTTTGCAAAGCGGACGGATGCGGTATGACATTCTGCGGCTGAAAAAGCCCACCGTCATCCTCTCCGACCTCTACGGCAATCAGGAGATCTACGACGGCAAGAGCGACCTGCCCCTCACCCATAAGACCCTGCGCACCCCTGCAGGCTTTACCGTTACCTTAGAGGGCAAGGCGGTGGCAGGTGCGGAGGAGATCGCCCCTGAATATGAGATCTTGGAAGGGTTGGTAAAGGATCTGCCCAAGCAGGTCTGCTATGAGATCGCCATCCTGAAGGCGGATGCCGCTATCGCGGTTGCCGACGGGGAAGGCAAGGCGGTGGCCCTGGATAAGGGGCTTTCCGAATGGGATCTCACCACCCCCATTTCCAAGGAAAAGGAGGTCCCCAAGGAGATCGCCGCGCAAGTCAATGTTTTGCAGGTGGCGCAGAATTGGAGCCTCTTTATGAGCAACGACCGCACCTTCACCCAAATGGCGGCGCAGATGCTCCCCGATTCCTATCAATATGAGGTGGCCAAGAAATATTCCACCTCCATCGATAAGCAGTTCTTTGCCAGCCATAGCCTGCTCAGCCCTGCTTTTACCGAGAATAAAGTGAGCAATTTCCAACGCATCACCCCCGATTGCTTTTCGGTGGAGGTGCAGTTTGTGAAGCATATGCGGCTGACCAACGGCGGAAAATTGGTCGACGATGCCATGAACGACCGCTTCTATTTCGTTCGGAGCGGGGATCGCTGGCTGTTGGCAGGCCTGAAGGAGGTGGCAGAGGATGGAGAATAAGAGCGTTTTGATCCAAAAGATCGGCATGATCCTTCTGAAGGCAGGCGCATTTTTGGGCACCTTTTTGCTGGCCTTGGTGCTGACGGTTGCCATCTCGCTCAGCATGATCTGTTCCGATGCCTTCCCTTCCGCCCAGCAGATGTTTGTTACTACTATTTTGGAGACCGGCCAACTGAAATTTTTGGCCTCCCTCTTTTTGAGCCCCGAGGAAATTCAGGCCATTGTGGATAAAAACTCCATGCAGAGCCTGGATGCCGAGGTGGATAGCGGGCTGATCCAGATCGGCGGTGGGGAAGAGGAGCAAAAACCCATCGAGATCCAAGAGGTCAGCGGCGCCACCTATACCGGCACCATGATGATCGTCAAAGACCCTGCGCGGGTGTCCTTAGCCTCCATTTACCCTTGGCGGGAGACCGGCGTTACTTTGGATCAGTTGGTGAAGGAGAACGGCGCGGTGGCGGGCATCAACGGCGGTCTTTATGATTCCTCCAATAACTCCGGCGGTCGCCCCTATGGGGTGGTGGTCGCCAATGGGGAGATCCAGCTCAACCGCCCCCAGGAATATCCCGGGCTGGTTTTGATCAGCCTCACCGAGGACCATATCCTGCAGATCATCGATATCTCCGATATGAACGCCGCCGAGGTGGAGGCGCTGGTGAAGGAGAAGAAGATCCGCGATGCGGTTACCTTCCAGGAAGAGGCCAGCGATGTCAATAACCATTTTGTCCAGCTCATTATCAATAACGAGCCGCGGGAAATGAACGGCATGGGCAGCGGCCTCAACCCCCGCACCGCCATCGGCCAGCGGGCCGACGGTTCGATCCTGCTGTTTGTTACCGACGGGCGGGGTAAATCCGGCCATCTGGGCGCATCCAGCGGCGATCTGATCGCGGTGATGCAGGAATACGGCGCGGTCAATGCCGCCAATCTGGACGGCGGCAGTTCCTCCTGCATGTACTACGACGGCAAATACTTAAAGAGCAGCGTAACCTTCTATTATGAAAATTCCTCCTGGAAGCTGCCCTGCGGGTTTATTGTGAAATGATGAAAAAATATCAGGATAAATTGCTCATCACTGCCGCGCTGTTGATCTATGCGCTGGTTTTGGGGATTTTGAAGATTCCCTGCCCCATCCTGGGGCTGACGGGCATCCCCTGCCCCGGCTGCGGCATGACCCGCGCCCTTTTGGCGGCGGCGCGGCTGGATCTTGCGGGGGCCTTTGCCTACCACCCCATGTTTTGGGCGGTGCCGATCCTCTACCTTTGCTTTTGGAAGGACGGCAAGCTTTTTCGCAAAAAAGAGCTGAATATCGCCCTTTACGGAATACTCGCGGTCGGGTTTCTCATAAACTGGCTGAGAGGGCTTTTTCTTTGAAAAATCTGTCGAAATTGATTGACAGTATTTTCGGAATGTGATACACTTTTTTCAAGAAGTATTCATACTTAAAAATAGAAGGGAGACTTTTACCATGTTTTGCAAAAATTGCGGCGAACAGCTCAATGATAATCAGGCCATCTGCGTCAAGTGCGGCGTTAAGGTGGGCGATGGCAACGCTTTCTGCGCCAACTGCGGCAAGGAGATCGATCCCAATGCAACCGTTTGCATGAACTGCGGTGTTGCCGTTAAGAAGGCCGGTGCCGGTGATCTGGCCGGTCATGATAAGATCGTTATGATTTTGGTCGCACTGTTCCTGGGCGGTTGGGGTGTCCATAATTTCATGATGGGCGAAACCAAGAAGGGTATCGTTAAGATCCTTACCACCTTCCTTCTTTGCGGTATCGGCTGGATTCTGGCTTTGGTCGATCTCATTAAGATCGCTATGGGCAAATACGTTGTAGACCCCGAAAAGTATATCTAAGCAAATGAAACAAAAAACCGCCCATTTGGGCGGTTTTTTTATAACTATTGACAAATTGTGAACAAAGTGTTAAAATAAGAAAAAACAAAGGAGGATTTTCCTATGGAAACTACTGCACCTGCTGTTCAACTCAAAACCAATCGAGGCCTGCTGAAATACATTCTGCTTGGCTTGATCACCTTTGGTATTTATCCCATTGTTGTGATGTCCGGAATTTCCAGCGACATTAATATGATCGCTTCCAAGTATGATGGCAAAAAGACCATGCATTTTTGCTTGCTGTTCTTTATTTTTGCCGGCCTGACCCTCGGCATCGCGCCCATCGTTTGGTATCATCGCATCTCCAATCGTATCGGCGCAGAGCTGGCTCGCCGCGGCATCGACTATAAGTTCAGCGCAGGCTCCTATTGGCTTTGGAATGTGTTGGGCACCATGATCGTTGTTGGTCCCTTCGTTTATCTCCATAAGCTTTGCAAAGCGATGAACAAGCTGGCCGCAGACTATAACGTAAACGGCTAAAAACAAAAAACCACCCCGATGGGGTGGTTTTTTTATGCCTTAGGTGAGTTATACTATCAAGTGCAACACTTTAGCAAAACAAAATAGAAGTTCATACGAATCTCTGGTAGAATAAAGTTACCACACAATAAACACCGAAAGGAGATCCATATGAACTACCATCATCTTACCATAGAAGAACGT
>JAFSBD010000128.1 GCA_017442025.1 Clostridia bacterium | reverse complement strand
TTGTTGTTGTTGGGCAAGAGAGAGAGATTCTTCTTTTTGCTTTATAGAGAGGGTTCTTGATCGGATTTCGGTTTTTGTTTTGTCTTCAAATTTGGATAGTTCTTCGTACTTACAATAAAGTCGACGATATTCTGCGGTGAGTTTTTCATGTTCTTGGTGCTTACGATCAAATATTTGCTTTTTTTCATAGTATTCATCGCCAATAGCTTTTATAGGTGCGTTATGATTATATTCGGTTATTGCTTTGCCATATCTATAGTTGGCTATAGCACGGCATATCAGAAAAGCAATAATCGAATATATGATTATGGCGAGAAAGAAACTTACTACCAACGATATTCCAACTATCATAGTAATTTCAGAATCGGGGATTTCAACATTGGTTGCATTTAAATCAATGGAGCCGTTTTTCGCGATAAAATAAACTATGCTGATAGCATAGGCTAAATATGCAGTGAGGAGCAAAACGGGGATTATACCGATAAAGATGCAAATTCCTGCCCTGATTTTATATTGTTTGTATGTTGGCTTAACCAGTTCTTTCTCCTGTAGATTTTTGTTTTGGTATTCTTTCCAACAGGCCGGTTCAACAGGTGGATCGGGTAGTGGTGGCGGCGGAGAGGGCGGTTTTAAGGGCTGCTTTCCTTCAATAAATGCTTGTGCTTCAGTTTGATCTTGGATGATGCTTGTTAGGTCTCTTTCAATTGTGTGAACTTCGCTTTCGTTCTTTCGTTGAACCCATTCCGCATCCTTCCTCATTTCCTCCGCCGCTTTCCGCAGCGTAAATTCGGCGGCTTCAATTTCAGCCATATCCTTCACGTACTTGGCAATGTCCTGCTTGGCGACAACCGGGGTGTTTCCCATACTTTTTTCCTCCTGAAAAATAAAAGTGCGCCAACCGAGGTCAGCGCACGAAAAATGCCAAGCCCCGATTGTCGCCAAACAAATCCATTATAGAGCGCAAGAAAAGAAGTACGTATGCAGTACGCTTTCTTCCTGTACACATATATAATGTGGAACTCGCACTTTTACCGGAAAGTAAAAATGCGTATAGGAAAAAACGTATGGTACGGCAAGTACATACGCGCTCTATTAGATTTGTTTGGCATCTACCATTATAACAGAACCTGCCGCTCCTGTCAAGTCTCACCATACAAAAAAAGACGAAATTTAATCAACTTTTTTATGCAAAACCGCTTGACCGAGGGGCGCGGGTATGGTATAATAAGCACAGTGGGTTTTCTGCCCAAAATCAACCAATGCTATGAATATACAAACCCGCCGCGCGCGGGGAGGAGGATTTTATGCTGCCTATCGCCATCCAATTGTACACCGTTCGCGATCAAGCCGCCGCCGATTTTGAGGGAACTCTCAAGGCCATCAAGGCCATGGGCTACGAGGGCGTGGAATTTGCCGGCCTGTACGGCAAGACTGCCGCTGAGATCAAGGCACTCTGTGCTGAGATCGGACTGACCCCCATCTCCGCCCACGTGCCCTACTACGATATGATCGCAGACCCCAAGGGCGTGCTGTCTGACTACGCTGAGATCGGTTGCAAGTACGTGGCTATCCCCTACTTGACTCCCGAGTGCCGCCCCGGCACCGACGGCTTTGCCAAGGTGGTGGAGAACGCCGAAATGCTGGGCAAAGAGGCCAAGGCACTGGGCATGACC
>JAFSBD010000127.1 GCA_017442025.1 Clostridia bacterium | reverse complement strand
GAATGCTCCTGTTACAAACAGCCGCAGTATGTTGGCTTCCGCAGAAGTTCCTTTCTATCAGATCGTATTCCGCGGTTATACCAACCTTGCAAGCAGCCCGTTCAATCTGGATTCTGAGCAGGATGAGTTGATTCTTCGCCTGGCTGAAACCGGCATGAGCCTTTACTACAAGTTGATGGATGCACCGTCTACTTCTTTCCGTGATACTGATTATACAGCATTGTATGCCTGCAATTTGGATGATCATTATGATACCATGGTTGCCAACTATAAGCGGTTAAAGGTTGTTTACGATGCTGTTGAAGACAGCACCATCACAAATTATGAAATGATTTCTGATGATGTAAAGGTTACCACCTTTAGCAACGGTGCAAAGGTTTATACAAACTACGGTGATGCTGAAGCAGTTGTTGGTACTGTTAAGATTGCAGCAAGAGATTTTACGGTTGTAGGGGGTGCTAATGTATGAGCAATAAAGAATTGAATAATGCTTTGGAAGCTCAGGTTGAAACAAATGATGTCCCCGAAACAGTAGAAGTTGAGGCATCTGCCATTCCGGCGATTGATAAAAAGGAATTTGCATCTACTTTGAGTAAGCAAAATCCACAACGCGCCAAAGAAATTGCGATGGAGCGTCTTTCTAAAATGACTCCTGAGCAAATTGCCGCTCTTCGTGCGGCAAAGGCGGCAAAAGCGGCTAAAATTGAAGCTGAAAAGGCTACTGAAACCTTAGTTGAAGAGGTTTCTGCCGCAGAAACCGTTGCTGACGAAGCAACTGCAGAAGTCTCAAACGAACCTGCTGTAACTGAAGAGGTCGCAGAGGTACCGGTTGCAGAAAAAGCAGTTGCAGAAGAAAAAGAAGTGGTTGTTGAACCGGTTGCAGCAGTTGAAGAGATTACTCCTGTTGCTAAACCGGCAAAGGAGAAAAAGAAGAAGTCTAAAAGCAGAAAGCAATTAATTTCTTATGAATCCCGCCAGGCTTTTGCCGGATTCATGTTCGTTCTTCCTTGGTTCATCGGTTTCTTGCTCTTCTTTGCAATTCCTTGCTTCCAGTCTTTGCAGTTCTCCTTCTCAAAGGTTGCTGTTTTTGAAGGCTATCGTTGCGAATTTATCGGCTTTGAAAACTATTTCGAAATTTTGGCCGGCGGTGCAACCTTCTTGCAGGCTTTGCTTAAAACTTTGGAAGATATGGCTGTTGATGTGCCGGTTGTTACGATCTTCAGTTTGTTTGTTGCTGTCCTTTTGAACCGCAAGTTTGTCGGTCGTGGCTTGGTCCGCGGGATTTTCTTCCTTCCCGTTATTGTTACTACCGGTGTTGTTATGACAACCTTTAACTCTACCGGCGATGCGAATGCGGTTATGGAGGGTACTGTTAATAACGGTGTTATGTTTGAGGTCGCCAATGCAAGTGAATTCCTCACAACGCTGGGCTTAAACGAGTCTCTCACCAAGTATATGACCGATATTGCGGATCGTATCTTCAGCGTTGTTTGGGATTCCGGTATCCAGATTCTGTTGTTCCTGGCGGCTCTTCAAAGCATCTCTCCCTCTCTCTATGAGGCAAGTGATGTTGAAGGTGCTACAGCGTGGGAAACCTTCTGGCTGATTACCTTCCCCAACGTTGCTCCGATCATTTTGGTTAACATTGTATTTACCATTGTTGACTCCTATAATGACACCGATAACCGTGTTTTGATGGAGATCGATTCCTTGATCAATAAGATCTTCAACTTCGGTGGTGCTGCTGCCGCATCCTGGATCTTCTTCCTGGTAATCCTGGCATTGATCGGCATTATTTTCGGAGTCTATCGGCTGATTGTCGGAAAAGATAACTAAGAAAGGAGGAAGCAAAATATGAAGTTAATTAATGCAGTAAAACATCAGTTTGGTGCAAACAGTAAAAAAGCTGATAAAAGAATGTGGGGCTATGTTATTGGTAAGTTTATTGCCAATTTGGCAATTGCTCTGATCTTGATCGGTCTTTCCTATATTATTTTGTATCCTCTGATTTTTAGTATTTCTCAAGCTCTTCGTGCGCAGGTTGATATGTATGATAAGACCATCATCTATATCCCGAAGCACTTTACCTTAGAGAACTTTTCTAAAGCATGGCAGGTGTTGAATTTCTCGACAGCACTGGGAAATACCTTTAACATTTCTTTCTGGCCCACCATTTTGCAGGTTTGCACTTGTGCGTTGGCCGGCTACGGATTTGCGCGGTTTAAGTTCCGCGGTAAGGGTATTTTGTTCCTTCTGGTGTTGCTGACGATCATCGTTCCGCCTTCCACCATTATGATTCCGACCTACACGACTTTCCGTCAGTTTGACCCGCTTTATATTGCTACTGCTTTGAACGCGGTTGGCGTTCTGAGTGAACCTTCGCTGGATCTTACGGACTCCCTCTGGTCCTTCATTTTACCCGCCCTTTTTGGTGCAGGTTTAAAGAGCGGTCTGTTTGTATTTATCTACAGACAGTTCTTCCAGGGCTTCCCGAAGGAGTTGGAGGAAGCGGCTTATATTGACGGTTGCGGTCCCATGAAGACCTTCCTTAGAATTCTGGTTCCCAATGCAGTTCCTGCATTTACAACAGTTTTCTTGTTCTGTATCGTGTGGTATTGGAACGATTACTATACCGTTCCGATGTTCTTACCCAACGTTGATTCGCTCCCGAGCGTTCTTTCGGATATGTTCAATAAGATGTCCGGTACCGATGGCGTATACGCCACAGAAGACCCCATCTCTCTTTATCCGATTCTGCGCGCCGGCATTGTTCTCTATATTTCTCCGCTGTTGATAACATTTATTATCCTGCAGAAGAAATTTACCGAATCTATTGCACGAAGCGGTATTGTTGGTTAATTTGGTTAATAAAAAAGAGGCAACAAACGTTGCCTCTTTTTTATTGTCAGAAGTTCATGTGCTCGACAAAGTTTCCAACGGCTTTAATGGCGCTTCCGGCTGTTTTCGTCATGGCCTTTTTGGGTTTTCTTCCCATAACCAGCATTCCTGCAGTTGCTCCGAGAGCCGCACCGGCCATCATGGAAACAATCATCGTCTTTTTGTTTTTCATTGTATCATCCCTTTCTCTAAACTGTTATTAGTATGTCGAATTTATGGATTTTTATTTACTTTTAATTTTGGATACGATATAATAAAAACATAAAATTTTGAATTATAGGAGTTATTATGAAGCTCTATCAAATGGATTTAGATCAACTTGAATCTTATCTTAATTCAAATCTTGCAGATGGGATTTCGCTTTCTGATTCATCTCATGAAAAAGCAATGGATCGAAAAAAAGGCGCGGACTTTATTGCATTTCATCATGCGTTTTTTAAACGCTTAACTTTTGTTTTTTGGTTATAGTTGATTTGATTTGGAATTTCCTCTTTATTTTCGGTGCTAAATCAAAATTGGTTTTTGCTTTTCAATATTATCGGAACTTTTGTTTTGGCATTTTTAATCTTTTATGCTGAAAACGCTTTTTTATTTTTGGAGAAAGAAAAGTTTTTCAAAAGGGTCGAGAAGTATTCTCATAAAGTCTCCGTTTTGAGAGGGGGGCACCCTGCGGAGGTTGATGTTGAAGATTTGTTGATAGGTGATATTCTCCTTTTAGAAAAAGGCACAGTTCTTCATGCTGATGCAAGAGTAATAGATGGAAACCTATTATTTGCAGACGAGAAAATTGTTTTTGGCAAAACGATTTCTTCTGAAAAGACAGATTTGTCGTTATCAGAAGATAATCTCCCTCCCGAAGAACAAAGGAACATGATCTGGAATGGCAGTTATATTTCTTCCGGTAAAGGAAAAGCGATTGTTACTGCGTTGGGGAATGACTGTTACATTTTTAAAACGGGCGGTAGGAGTAAAAAGCGCCAAAAATCCAGTATCTTTAATCGCCAAAATAATATCGGCCGCATTGTATCGGTACTTTTTGCCGTTGTCGGCGCATTATTTGCGTTGATTGCCGGGCTTGTAACAAGCTTATGGGTTGAAACTTTGTACGTTTTAGCGGTTGTTTTAACGTTATTCTACTTAGATCCGGTTTCTGCTTTGACTGAATGGAATTATTATCGGTTGGCAGAAAAACTTCGACAGCAAGGCGCGTTTGTTCGTAATATTGAAGCCTTTGACGGTATGAATAAACAAAAGGATATTTATTTTGAGTCTTCATCGCTGATCAAAGGCTCCTGCAAGTTTGAAAAAACCTTGGACTTTTGTGGCAATGAAGGAACAACATTATCCTATTTCACGGCCTGTATTGGAGAAGACGAGGCATTTAAGGGGTTGGATCAAGCACTTTTAAAGTACCAATTGACTTTCGAAAAGTTAAAGCGTGATTTTCCTTGTTTTCGCAGAGGCGTTCATGATGGAAATTTCCTTTCAATTTTGACTGATAATGGAGATAACATAATTGCAGCGGTCGGTTATTGGAGGGGAATGGAGGAACTGATCGGCGGATTTGAAAAAGAAGTTTTTGATCAAATTCAGGAATTCGAACGTCATGGTAAGATGGTCTTTGTTCTGGCTACAAAACATCTTTCATTTATTCCAAATCATTTGGATTATAGTTCACTTGCAGGAACGCTCAAACTGTCCTCTTTGCTGATTTTTGATATTTGTAAAGACAATGATGTTGCGGAGATGATTCGTCGATTGCGACGAACAGGGATGCGGGTCCATCTTCTCAATTCACATTCGGAGATATTGGGTTCATATATATCATCTGCCTACGATATGGATGGTTTTTCATCGGATGCTCCTGATCATCCCGTTTATTCTTTGCCTGCATGTGATGTTCATCATCCTGTTGTTTACAGTGATAGTTCCTCTATTGCAAAGGAACAGGCAAAGCTGGTTTTGGATCACGGTGTTTCTCCGCAAAAAATTATTTATCAGGT
>JAFSBD010000126.1 GCA_017442025.1 Clostridia bacterium | reverse complement strand
TTGAAAAGTTCTTTATCAAATGGCTGGCCGACGTGATGGCCGAGCAGGAATTCGACGGCTCGGTCGCGGGGACGGTCCCCCATGTTACCCACCATCGCAACGTTTCGGCGGGCTGGGGCGATGCCGCCACGATTTGCCCTTGGGAGATCTATCAGGCCTATGGCAATAAAGAACTCTTGAAAAAGCATTTCCCCATGATGAAAAAATGGGTAGACTATATCCATTCCCGGGGCAAAGAGGAATATCTTTGGTTGGATCATACCCATTTCGGGGATTGGCTGGCGATGGACGCGGGGGACGGCATCTATAAAGGAGCAACCCCCTTGGATCTCATCGCCTCGGCCTTTTTTGCCTATTCCTGCGCGCTGGTCATCAAAGCGGGCAAGGAACTGGGGGAGGACGTTTCGGACTATGAAGCCCTCTACCCCAAGATCATCGAAAAATTCCGTGAATGCTATATTGCAGACGGAAAACCCACCCTGCGGGGCATTGCCCTGGAAAATGATGATTGCGGCAAGCGCCCGCCGGTGGTGGATCCCGATACCCAAACGGCGCGGGTGCTGATGCTCCATTTCGATCTTTGCACCCCGGAGGATCGCCCCAAGCTGGCAAAGCAATTGGCAGAAATGATCTGCGCAAACGGCAAGCGGTTAACCACCGGCTTTTTGGGTACGCCCTATCTGCTCCATGCGCTTTCGGAGAATGGATATACGGAGCTGGTCTATGACCTGCTCCTGCAGGAAAGTGCGCCTTCCTGGCTCTTTTCGGTCAAGCAGGGCGCGACCACCATCTGGGAGCATTGGGACGGCATCAAAGAGGACGGCTCTTTTTGGAGCGACGAGATGAATTCCTATAACCATTATGCCTATGGGTGTGTCTACGATTGGATCTTCGGCGTAGCCGCCGGGGTGAAGATTGCCGAGGACGGCGCGGGGTATCGCAAGATCTACCTTGCGCCCATCCCGGATAAACGATTGGGGCATCTCACCGCCTCGGTGGAGACCCGAAGGGGCAAATTGCTCTCCCATTGGGAATATCAAGGGGAGCAGGTATGCTACCGTTTTGAGATCCCTGCAGGTTGCACTGCAGAACTCGCCCTGCCCGATGGGCGCAAAGCCACCTTGAACGAGGGAAAATATACCTTTTAAAATTAAAATCTCTCAATCAGGCTTCATTGGCTCGGTTGAGAGATTTTTTGCGTAATAGGCGAGATGTCGGCGTACCGCCGACGCGATATATTTGCATGGCAAATTCGATATAATTTTGCTGCTCAAAATTGCGATATGATATAAATTCCTTTGCCCACGTTGCGAAGCAACATATCGCGTTTATGCAGAAGGCAAAAACATATCGCGTTTTGGCATATCGCAAATTCCGAAGGAATTTATATCGCTGCCATGTGTTTTTTTAAAAAACACGTGGCAAATTTCGCTCTTTTTTGTTGACATTTTCCGATGCGTTTGATACTATAAAGATGTGTTTTTTATAATTTATAATTAAGGAGTATTTCTTTGATGAAAGCATTGCAAGAGCGAATCTTAAAAGATGGCAAGGTATTGCCCGGGCATGTTCTGAAAGTGGGCAGTTTTCTCAATCATCAAATTGATACTCCTTTTATGATGGAGATGGGCAAGGAGATTGCCCGCATCTTCGCGGAGGACAAGCCTACCAAGATTTTGACCATCGAGGCCTCCGGCATTGCGCTGGGGATCGCCGCCGCGGCGGCAATGGGCTTGCCGATGGTCTTTGCCAAAAAGAAAAAGTCCATCAATGTGGAGGACGATCTTTATAGCACCATTGTTCATTCCTATACCCATAATATCGACTATCGGGTGGTCGTCAGCAAGGAAAACCTTACTGCCGAGGATCGCATCCTGATCGTGGATGACTTTCTGGCCAACGGTTGCGCCATCCGCGGCCTGATGGATCTGGTTGCTCAGGCGGGCGGCACCGTTGTCGGCTGCACCACCGCCATCGAAAAGGGCTTCCAGGGCGGGGGCGATAAGCTCCGCCAAGAGGGCATCAAGGTGGAATCCCTGGCCGTCATCGATGAGATGACGGACGATAGCCTGGTATTTCGCAACTAAGGTAATTACCGCCGCAAGGCGGAGTTATAAAAAATATTTTATTGGAGGGAAAAACCAATGAAAAAGTTGATCTCTGCGCTGCTGATCGTTGCGCTGCTGCTGGTTGGTATCACCGCCTGCGGCCCTGCAACCGACACCGACGAGTTCAAAATCGGCTTCATTATGCTGCACGATGAGAACTCCACCTACGACCTGAACTTCATCAATGCTGCAAAGCAGGTTCAGGAAAAGCTTGGCCTGACTGATGAGCAGGTCATTATCGTTACCGGCATCCCCGAAGAGGGCGACGATTGCTATAATAAGGCCTGCGAGCTGGCCGAAGATGGCTGCGATATCGTCTTTGCCGATAGCTTTGGCCATGAGGACAATATGATCCTGGCCGCGTAGGATTATCCCGATGTTCAGTTCTGCCATGCCACCGGTACTAAAGCACATACCGAAGGCGTTGCAAACTTCCACAATGCGTTTGCTTCCATCTATGAGGGTCGTTACCTGGCCGGTATCGCTGCCGGTATGAAGCTCAACGAGATGATCGCCGACGGTAAGATCAAGGCCGATGAAGCCAAGATCGGTTATGTTGGAGCTATGCCCTACGCCGAAGTGAAGTCCGGTATGACCTCCTTCTTCCTGGGCGCTCGCTCTGTCTGCAAGACCGCTACCATCGATGTGAAGTACACCAACTCTTGGTACAATTATGACCTGGAGAAGGAGTATGCCGGTCAGATGATCAAGGACGGTTGTGTCCTGATCAGCCAGCATGCCGACTCCATGGGTGCTCCCGATGCCTGCGAGGCTGCCGGTGTTCCCAACGTTTCCTATAACGGTTCTACCGCCTCTGCTTGCCCCAAGACCTTCCTGGTATCTTCCCGCATCAACTGGGCTCCCTACTATGAGTTCATCATTGATTGCGTAAAGAACGGCAAGGAGATCCCCGCCGACTGGACCGGTACTCTCGAGACCGGCTCTGTTGAGCTTTCCGATCTGGGCACCGCTTGCGCTGAGGGCACTGCCGAGGCGATCGCTACTGCCAAAGAAAAGCTCATGAAGGGCGAGTTGGAAGTATTTGCTACCGATACCTGGACCAAGGATGGGAAGGTCATGACCTCCTACCTGGCCGACGTTGATTCCGACGCCGCCTTCACCGGCGAGACCGAGGTTATCAAGGACGGTGCTTTCCTGGAGTCTGAATATCGCTCCGCTCCCTACTTCGATATCGATATCGACGGTGTTACCACCAAGTAAGGAATTTCCAAACGTATAGATCTGAAACCGACAGGCGAGGCAGAAAAATTTCTGCCTCGCCCGTTGAGGTTATTTTGCTTTGAAAAGATGCCAAGGATTGGCATGTTTTGAGTGCAAAAAGAAGGAGATAGGCATATGAGTCAACAGATATCTGCAGTTCCTGCCATTGAGCTGAGGGGCGTAACCAAGCGTTTCGGCAGTGTGGTGGCGAACCGTAATGTGAACCTCACAGTGCATAAAGGCGAGATTCTTTCGATCCTGGGTGAAAACGGCAGCGGAAAGACCACGCTGATGAACATGATCTCCGGCATTTATTTCCCGGATGAGGGCGAGATCTTCATCAACGGCGAGCCGGCGGTGATCGCCTCCCCCAAGGACGCCTTTGACTATAAGATTGGAATGATCCATCAGCATTTTAAGCTGGTGGATGTTTTCAGCGCGACCGAAAATATCGTATTGGGCCTGGGCAAGGCTGAAAAATACGATCTGAAAGATGCCGAGGAGCGGGTGGTGGAGATCAGCCAACGCTATGGCTTTGAGGTGGATCCGAAAAAGAAGATCTATACCATGGCGGTCTCCGAAAAGCAGACGGTGGAGATCATCAAGGTTCTTTATCGGGGCGCCGATATTCTGATCCTGGACGAGCCTACCGCGGTATTGACCCCGCAGGAGACGCAAAAGCTCTTTGCTGTTTTGCGGCGGATGCGGGAGGATGGCAAGTCGATCATTATCATTACCCATAAGCTCCATGAGGTGCTTTCCCTTTCCGATCGGGTGGCGGTATTGCGCAAGGGCGAATATATCGGCACGGTTGAAACTGCCAAAACCAATGAATCGGAGCTCACCGAGATGATGGTGGGCAAAAAAATCTCTTTGAATATCGAGCGCAGTGAACCGAAGGATCCCCAGGTTCGGCTGGAGGTGCATCATGTGGATTGCACCAACCGGCAGGGGACTTTGGTGCTGGATGATGTCTCCTTCAGCGTTAATTCCGGCGAGATCTTAGGTATCGCCGGCATCGCAGGCAGCGGCCAGCGGGAGCTTTTAGAGGTGATCGCCGGTCTGCAGAAGACCGATAGCGGCGCGGTGCTTTATCATAACCCCAAGACCGGGAATGTGGATCTTTTGCAGGGCAAGACCCCCCTGCAGATCCGGGAGCTGGGCGTGCGGCTCTCCTTTGTCCCCGAGGATCGGTTGGGCATGGGTCTGGTCGGGAATATGGATATCACCGATAATATGATGCTGCGCAGTTACCGTAAGGGCAAATCGGCCTTTTTAGAGCGTAAAGCCCCCAAGAATTTGGCGGAGCAGATCATTGAGGAACTGGAGGTCGTTACCCCCGGCACCACCACCCCTGTCCGCAGACTTTCGGGCGGAAATGTGCAGAAGGTTCTGGTCGGGCGCGAGATCGCCGCTTCGCCCACCGTTCTGATGGCGGCCTACCCGGTGCGGGGCTTGGATATAAATTCTTCGTATACCATTTATAACCTGCTCAATCAGCAAAAGGAGCAGGGCGTTGCGGTCATCTTTGTCGGCGAGGATCTGGATGTATTGCTGGAACTTTGCGACCGCATCTTAGTCATCGGCGGCGGTAAGGTAACCGGCGTTGTGGACGGTCGTACCGCTACCAAAGAGCAGGTCGGCCTCTTAATGACCAAATCGGAAGGAGGGGAGCAAGCATGAGCCAAGCGATCAAAAAACACCATGAGCCGCTGATCCATATCACCAAGCGGGATCAGATGGTATGGTGGAAGGGCTGGCTGATCCGCGCCATCGCCATTTTGGCGGCGCTGGTCGTATCCGGCGGTGTTATTATGTTGCTCACCGGCCTCAATCCCATCAGCGTATATGCGGAGATGGTCGACGGAAATTTCGGCAGTTCCCGTAAACTCTGGATGCTGCTGCAAAAAACAGCGATCCTGCTCTGCATTGCTTTGGCGGTAACGCCCGCCTTTAAAATGAAATTCTGGAACTGCGGCGGCGAGGGGCAGACCCTCGCGGGCTGTATTGCAGCGGCGGCCTGCATGATCCATCTGGGCGATTCGATGCCCGGCTGGCTGCTGATCCTGGTAACGTTTGTTATGAGCGTCTGCGCCGGTGCTCTTTGGGGCGTGATCCCCGCTTTCTTTAAGGCGCGCTATAATACCAATGAGACCCTTTTTACCCTGATGATGAACTATGTGGCGATCCAGCTGGTGGAGGTTTTGGAGGTTCTTTGGGAAAATCCCAAGAACTCCGGAACGGTCGGCGTCATCAACCGTAATTCCCAGGCGGGCTGGCTGCCGGATCTCTTCGGGCAGCGGTATCTTTTGAATATCCTGATCGTTGCTGCGGTCTGCATTTTGGTCTATGTCTACTTAAAGCATAGCAAGCAGGGCTATGAGGTATCGGTGGTGGGCGAAAGCCAAAATACCGCGCGGTATGTGGGCATCGATGTCAAGAAGGTCATTGTCCGTACCATGATCGTATCCGGTGCGATCTGCGGTCTGGCCGGCTTTTTGCTGGTTAGCGGAACCGGCCATACCATCGGTCCGAATACGGTCGGCGGTCAGGGCTTTACCGCGATGATGGTCTCCTGGATGGCGAAATTCAATCCCATCGTTATGATATTGACCTCCGGGCTGATCATCTTCCTGCAGCAGGGTGCCACCGCGATCGCGACCACCTTCCGTCTGCATGATAGCCTGGCGGATATCGTTACCGGTATCATTCTGTTCTTTATTATCGGTTGCGAGTTCTTTATTCAATATCAGATCCACTTCCGCCGGAGCAGGAAGGAGGGCGTAGAAAAATGAACGAACTCTTAGTATTCATCTGCGGCTTTATCGCCGTTGCCATCAAGCAGGGTACGCCTCTGCTCTTCGGCTCTACCGGTGAGATCCTCACCGAAAAATCCGGCAACCTCAACCTGGGCATCCCCGGCATTATGTATATGGGCGGTGTTTCGGGCGTGATCGGTGCCTTCTTCTATGAAAAAGCAGTGGGCGCAGGGGAGCTTAACCCGGTATGGGGGGTATTGATCCCGCTGATCGCTGCGCTGATCGGTGCTGCGCTTTTGGCGCTGGTCTATAGCTTTCTAACAATTACCCTGCGCGCCAACCAGAATGTTACCGGCCTGGCTCTCACCACCTTCGGTGTTGGCATCGGCGACTTTTTCGGCGGCTCGCTGGCGCAGCTCTTTGGCGAGGGCGGCTCCCTTTCGGTCAAACGATCCAGCACCCTCTTCCGTTCCACATTGCCCTTTGCCGAAGATTGGGGCGCAATCGGGGAGTTGTTCTTCTCCTATGGCTTCTTGGTATACCTGGCGGTGGTCCTGGCGTTGGTGGCGGCCTTTATTCTCCGGCGCACCCGCATCGGCCTCAATCTGCGGGCGGTGGGCGAAAACCCCGCCACTGCCGATGCGGCCGGTATCAATGTTACCCGCTATAAATATGCGGCGACCGTTGTGGGCGGTGCCATCGCAGGTCTGGGCGGACTCTATTACATTATGGACTACGCCTACGGCACCTGGAGCGACGGAAGCTTCGGCGACCGCGGCTGGCTGGCCATCGCGCTGGTCATCTTCGCCCTCTGGAAGCCTAAGGTGGGCATCCTCGGCTCGTTCCTTTTCGGTGCGCTTTATGTTTTGCCGGCCTATATCCATTATGGCGAAAACCGCATGGTGCAGTATTTTGTGATGATGCTGCCCTATGTGGTAACGATCGTGGTGCTAGTCATTACCAGCATGCGTAAAAAGCGGGAGCATCAACCCCCCGAAAGCTTAGGTCTACCCTATTTCCGCGAAGAACGGTAAAAAATGATAAGAAATTGATAGAATATGCCGTTGCTTTTTGATAAAATAGTAACGGCATATTTTAGGGATAGAGGTAAATAATATGAATTGTGATGTTTTAATCATCGGAGCCGGCCCTGCCGGCATCTTTACCGCCCTGGAGATGGTGCGGAAAGGAAGCAAGAAAAAGATTGTTATTGTTGAAAAAGGCCTGCCCATCGAAAAGCGGCGTTGCCCCAAGGCCAAAACCCAAAAGTGCGTGGGCTGCAAGCCCTATTGCCATATCACCACCGGTTTTTCCGGCGCGGGTGCCTTTTCCGACGGCAAGCTTTCCTTGAGCGCCGATGTGGGCGGCGATCTCCCCACCCTCATTGGCGAGGATCTGGCCCAGGCCACCATTGAATATACCGATGGGATCTACCTGGAATTCGGAGCCGATACCCATGTGGAAGGGATCAGCAATCCCGATGCGGTGAAGGAGATCCGCAAGCGCGCCATCCAGGCGGGGCTGAAATTAGTGGATTGCCCCATTCGCCACCTGGGCACCGAAAAGGCGCAGGATATCTATTATGCCATCGAGCGCCACCTGCAGGAGCAGGGGGTAGAGATGATCTTTAATCAGGAGTGTGTCAACCTCATTATCGAAGATCAGAAATGCCTGGGCGGCTATATCAGCGACGGTAAGGAGACCCGCGAGATCCGCGCCGCCCATACCATTGTTGCCACCGGCCGTCGGGGAGCCGAGTGGCTGGAGCATCTTTGCACCGAGCATGAAATCGAGCATATGCCCGGAACGGTGGATATCGGCGTTCGGGTAGAGGTGCGCAATGAGATCATGGAAAAGGTCAATGAGGTGCTCTATGAATCCAAACTGGTGGGTTATCCCCAGCCCTTTAAGAATAAGGTGCGTACCTTCTGCCAAAACCCCGGCGGGTTTGTCAGCCAAGAGAATTATGATAACGATCTGGCGGTGGTCAACGGCCATTCTTATAAGGAACTCAAGAGCAATAATACCAACTTAGCGATCTTGGTATCCCATAATTTCAATAACCCCTTCAATCAACCCATTGCCTATGCCCAAAAGGTGGGTGAACTTTCCAATATGCTGGCCAACGGCCAGATCTTGGTGCAACGGTTCGGGGATATTTTGGATGGTAAGCGCACCTGGCAAAAGGAGCTGGCGCGCAGTAACTTAAAGCCCACCCTGCCGGATGCGGTGGCGGGGGACATCACCGCCGCCATTCCCTATCGGGCGATGATGAATATCATCAATTTCATTCAGGCGCTGGACCATGTTGTTCCCGGCTTTGCTTCGGAAGAAACGCTGCTCTATTCCCCTGAACTGAAATTCTATAGCAACCGCGTAACGATGGATGAAAAGTTCAATACCAGCGTGGAGGGTCTCCATTGCCTGGGCGATTCCTCCGGCTGGACCCGCGGCCTGATGATGGCTTCGGTGATGGGCGTTTTGATGGGGAGAGAACTAATCTAAGGAGAATTTATGAATCTGACTGTAACTGCATTATTTGATTTATCCCATTCCATGGCAAAGCCCCTTTTGGAGAAGGTAACCTATCCCTGGGAGGCGTTGCCCATGATCGGGGATTTCATTTCGGAATTGGGCGCGACCCTTTCGCCCGAGGAATATGACCACCCCAAGGAAACGGTATGGATCCATAAATCGGCCACCGTTGCTCCAAGTGCCTTTTTGGGCGAGCGGATCATCATTGGCCCTGAGGCCGAGATCCGCCATTGCGCCTTTATCCGCGGCAACGCGCTGATCGGCGCAGGGGCGGTGGTGGGAAACTCCACCGAGCTGAAGAATGTGATCCTCTTTGATAAGGTGCAGGTGCCCCATTATAATTATGTAGGCGATTCCATTCTGGGCTATAAGGCCCATATGGGCGCAGGAGCGATCACCTCCAATGTTAAGAGCGATAAAAGCCTTGTCGCCATCAACCTGGATGGAGAAAAGATCCAAACCGGCCTCAAAAAGTTCGGTGCTATGCTGGGCGATCGGGTAGAGGTCGGCTGCGGGAGCGTGCTGAACCCCGGAAGT
>JAFSBD010000125.1 GCA_017442025.1 Clostridia bacterium | reverse complement strand
GCCAATTCCACACTCTTTCTTTGCAGAACTCCAGAGCCGCTATCACAGATCTTCAGCATCTCATCATAAGACAAGCGATCATACTTCTTTGCAGAGAGATCTTTGCGCGGATCTGCATTATAAATTCCATCCACATCTTTATATATACGGCAGCGGTCTGCTTTCAGCGCCGCGGCCAAAGCTACTGCCGAAGTATCAGATCCGCCGCGACCCAACGTAACGGTATTTTTATTATAATCAACACCTTGAAATACGGTAATAACTACCGACCGATTCTGATCTAAATGTTTTTGAATCTCATTAACCTCAATCTTCTGTATTTCCCCATTTCCAAAATTTCCGTTTGTTATGATCCCGGCCTGCGTGCCGGTCAGAGAAACAGCCGGAACGCCGATGGCGATCAATGCAATCGCCAATAGTGCCGCAGAAGATTGTTCGCCGGTTGCGATCAGGGCATCCAATTCCCTGGGATCAGGATTCGGTGCGATTTCAAGTGCTTTAGCAAGAAGATGATCCGTTGTATCGCCTTGGGCCGAAACCACTGTTACAACACGATACCCCTCGCTTATTCTGCGTGCAATAATGTTTGCAACATTATATATGCAAATTCGGTCGGCCACCGAGGTTCCGCCGAATTTCTGGACGAGCAGTCCCATGAAATCCTCCTGTATTTCCAGCAATTTCGACGAATGAATATTCTATATTTTATTATATTCTATCCACGCTCTTTTGCCACAGGCTTTACACTCAAGACCCCATTGAGCTTTGCCATTTCTCGAAGAAGATGCTCTAACTCGATCTCCATATTCAACGTAATAAATGAAATTGAGACCGGGGCAATTCCATTCATCGGAACATTCTGGTTGATCGTCAGGATACTCGCGCCGACCGATGAAATCAATGATAAAACGCGGGATAATGCACCGATTTCGTCGGATAAATATAAAATAATGGTTATGATATTTTTCTTATCCTTTTCAACAAAAACATGCACACTGTCGCGGTATTTATAGAACACGCTCCGAGAAATATTCACCTTTTTTGTTGCATCATTTACTGTTTTGCATTGCCCTGTTTGCAATAATTTTTTAGCTTCGATTACTTTTGAAAAGATCTCCGGCAATACGCTTTTATCAATTAAAAAATATTCCTGATTCACAACCGATCCGTCCTTTTCTGAAAATCAACTGTTTATACACCGCGAACACTATAACACATTTTCTCCATAATATCAAGTAAATTTACTTTTTTATAAAATAACCTTTATTTTTAAATAACTTATGTGTTATAATATTTTAGAAATATTGGATAGATTTGGAGTACTTAAAATGCTTTCAAAACGCGACTATAAAAAACTGCATTATTTGATCCAAGTTGCATTTATCGGCGTCTTCTTATTTTTAGCCTATCTCGCGGTGCGCTATGTTTTCGGAGCGATTGCGCCCTTTATTATTGCATTCATTGCAGCATCGCTGGTTGAGCCTTTGGTTCGTATCATGGTATCAAAATTACGTATCCCCCGCGGAATATCCAGTTCCGTTTGTATCGTTTTGCTCTTGTTGGTTTTATTGGCAATCGGTGCTTTTCTTTCAACATATATTTGGAAAGAAGGAAAGGATTTAGTTTTTAACATCCCCGCCTATGTGAACCAAATCATCGACTACCTTAAAAACACCGCTCAAAATAATAACGGGATTTTTGCAAGCATCCCCGATGCAGTTTTGGAAAAGGTTTTTGCTTACCTTTCCAATTATGACTATAGCACCCTTTTAACCGGTTCGGTAGGCGGCTTGGTCTTGGGTTATGCAGGCGATATGGTGGTGCATATTCCCAGCGCCATTGTCTTTTTTATCGTATCCGTTGTTTCGAGTATTTTTATGTCCATCTCCTTCCCCACGGTCAAACGGTTCATTCTTGCGCAGTTTAAGCCACGCATGCAAGAATTGATCCTCGATGTTAAGCGAACACTGTTTTCCACCATTTGGAAATATCTTCGTTCCTACTCTATCCTGATGTTTATCACCTTTGCAGAACTTTTGATCTTTTTCCTGATCTTTGGGTTTAAGCCTGCTTTGCCGTTGGCGTTCCTGATTTCAATCGTCGACATTTTGCCTGTTTTAGGCGTTGGAACCATTTTGATACCCTGGTCTGCATTCTGCCTGTTGACCGGCTCTCCCTGGCGCGCACTGATCATCATTTGCATTTATATTGTTGTTACCATTGTTCGTCAGATTCTGGAACCCAAGGTGATTGGAGACCACGTTGGGATGTTACCGATTCTCACCTTATTCTGCATCTGGGTTGGCCTGAAGCTCTTTGGCTTTGGCGGTATGTTCCTGATACCGATCACCGTTGTGATCTTAAAAAATTTGCATGAATCCGGCAAGATCAAAATATGGAAACCACTTATGAATGCGGATGAAAAAAATGAAGGAGGAGAAAATGCAACCACTTGAACTAAAAGAAAAATTTTGTTCCTTATATCGCTCGCTTATTAAACGCGAGGGGGCCGAAGAATTGTTAGAATACCTTTGCGGAAACGGTTCTGATTTTTTCATCGCCCCTGCCAGCACACGATTTCACGGCAACTACCCCGGTGGACTATGTGAGCATAGTCTGAATGTATATCAGTGCCTCTGCGAATATTTAAAACGCCCCTATACCAAAACCCTTTTCGCCAACGAATATAGCGACGAATCCATTGCAATTGTTGCATTACTTCATGATCTTTGCAAAGTAAATGTTTATAAGACCTCTATGCGCAACGTTAAAAATGATGCAGGTGTTTGGGAGAAGGTCCCCTACTATGAATTTGACGACAATCTCCCCTATGGCCACGGCGAAAAGAGCGTTTATATTATCGGCGGATTTATGCGTTTAACACGTGAAGAAGCCTTTGCTATACGCTACCACATGGGCTTTTCCGAAGAAAAGGATATTCGCAATTGTTCCAAGGCATTTGAAATGTATCCCTTAGCGTTCGCCTTGGCTACTGCTGACATGGAAGCCTCCCTTTATTTAGAAGAAAAACGATAAAAAATAAGCCTTGCGTTTGCAAGGCTTATTTTTACTTATTGCGCAATTTATAAATTGCTTGCGATACAGAAGAGACTTTAATAATTTCGATTCCATCAATTATTTCGGATATCTTATTACGGCTGGGCACCATGATACGCGAAAACCCCAGCTTCTGAGCCTCTTTAATTCGTTTTTCAATAAAGGAAACCGCTCTTATCTCCCCTGATAGGCCGATCTCACCCACTGCAATAAGATCGCCGGGCATTTCAAAATCCGAGAACCCAGAAGCAAGTGATAATACAATTGCAAGATCCGCCGCAGTTTCTAAAACGCGAAACCCGCCGACAACATTAACATAGGCATCCTGATTATAAAGCGCAAAGTTTGCCCGCTTTTCCAAAACAGCGATCAACAGCGCCATACGGTTAAAATCAATGCCGCTGGCCATACGCCGCGGAACGGGATAACTTGTTTTTGAAACGAGTGCCTGAATCTCCGCAAGAACAGGCCTTGTCCCCTCCAAAATGCAAGTAACACATGTCCCGGGGACATTTTCAGGGCGTCCCTCCAAAAACATTTTGGAAGGATTATCCACCTCTTTCAAGCCACCGTTTTGCATATCAAATACGCCGATCTCATTGGTGGAACCAAAGCGATTTTTAACGGTCCGCAATATGCGGTAATTGAGATTTTTATCCCCTTCGAAATATAAAACCGTATCGACCATATGTTCCAAAACTTTTGGTCCGGCAAGGGCCCCTTCTTTGGTAACATGACCGATAATAAATACGGTTATCCCCTGCTCCTTTGCCAAATGCATAAACGCCGATGTTGCTTCCTTGATCTGAGAAACACTTCCCGGCGTACCCGAAACATGATCGCTCACCATTGTTTGAACTGAATCAACAATTAAGATATCGGGGTTTTTAAGAGAGCATGTTGCAAGAATATTTTCAACATTTGTTTCGCAAGCAAGAAAAAGATTTTGAGTATTTACCTGCAGCCGCTCTGCCCGAAGCTTGATCTGGCTCATGGATTCCTCGCCCGATACATAAAGAACGACCTTATCATTTCCCAAATGCTGACAGATCTGCAAAAGCAAGGTGGATTTTCCAATCCCGGGATCACCGCCGACAAGGGTCAGCGATCCAACCACCAGCCCTCCGCCGAGAACACGGTCCAATTCCTTTAAACCGGTAGAGAAACGCAGTTCACTTCCGCCCTTAATTTCACCGATCGGTTTGATTTCCGAAGCAACCGCGGTTGAAACAGATGATTTATTCCCCCCGGTCTGAACGACCTTTTCCTCCATGGTGCTCCATTCACGGCAATGGGGGCATTGCCCAAACCATTTGGGGCTTTCATATCCACACTCTGTGCAGACAAATAGTTGCTTTATCTTTGCCATAAATACAAACCGCCTTTTATCATCTTATGATATTATTCTACATGAATTTCAATCCAAAGTCAACCTTGGCTCATAAGCACAGAGGCAATGATTTTTGCTAAATCTTCTTGATACTCTTCGCTTTTTAATTTATTCAATTCTTCATTATTGGAAATAAATCCGCATTCAATCAGAATTGAGGGATTTTGAATATGTGAAAATAAATAAATGTTTTTAGAAATCGGTTTGATGACCTTTGCATTTTCCGGCTGAATTTGCTGATTAAACGCTTGCTGAAGGGATTGGGCAATAGTTCTGGCTTTTTCATTTCCATCCCCATAAAAGACCTGGATGCCGTGAACACTGCTGTTGGGATAAGTATTCATGTGAATACTCACAAAAGGAACACCGGGAGTCTCTTGGGCGATTGCAATCCGCCGACGCACATCCGAAACCTTTTTAGCATGGATGGTCTCCCCTTCTGTATAAATACTGTTTTCATCCAAGCGTGTCTGCTCAAAAGATATTTTATTCTTTTTCAGCAACTTTGCAACTTCCAATGAAATTGCAAGGTTCAGCTCTTGCTCGGTTGTTCCGTCAACACCGACTGCTCCCCCATCGGGAATTCCATGCCCTGCATCGATAATATACTGGATCTGCTTATTTGCAGTATTTTGAATCATGCTAAAATACGGCAGTTTAGATGCAACCGCAGTAAAAACCAGGCAGATACTAAAAACCGCAACAATTCCCTTGAGTTTATTCAGCAACAATACGATCACCTCTTGACAATATATGAGAGGATCGTAGCTATTATGAAAACAGGCGTGGCCAAAGCCACGCCTGTTATCATTTTTCAAATTTCTTATAAATTTTAACTAAAAGATCTAAAACGACAAAATTCTTATACCCTGCAATATAGCCGATCCAAGGAATCAGAATCATCGGTATAAATCCCAACGGTATAGCAAGTTCCTGATGGTTCGGGAAAATACTTGCTATCGGCCAGGTCCAATACATATTACCGATCATATAGCAAAACGCCAAATCCGGGGAATTTGTGGATCGATATGCAATGTATAAAATAAATAGCGGAAGTGCTGCAACCAAACCTTCTAATGCGCCTATATAAAGATATCCATAATAGGATTTATCCTTCGTTATACGATGCCTATTGCGGAAGCCGCTTTTAAAAGATGAATTATATGTAACATACGCATAAAATCCAAAACAAATCAAAAACGCAAGCATAAAACCAAGAAGGCTGTTTTTAAAAAAGGTTGCCACACACAACACCAGCATCGATGCTGATAAAATGCCGACAAATTGATCCATCAGCAACGAGCCGACTGTTTTAAAAAACTGTTTCATATTAAATCTCCTCATACCGTAAATCTTTAAGGTGGTTCAGATAGCAACGAAATGCGCTTGGAATCGCTTTTTCTTCCAAGGCTTTGTGAATGGTTACCCATTCATAATCCGCATTTTTTACGCCTAAAGAAACCTCGTATCCCCGCATATGCCATTCAATATGGGAAAAAATATGCGTAGAATCGCTTAAACGCTTTATCTCCAAAGGATTCCAATCCTTTAATAACGTCATTACCTCATTAGGTGTCAAAGCTGATCCCACATTCGGAAATTCCCATAATTTAGCCAGTAAACCTTTATCAGGACGCTGATGCAATGCCACTTCATTACCATAACGCAGGATGAACACGGTCTTTTTTTCAATCTTTCGTTGTTTTTTAGGGGCCTTAACGGGAATCTCATCTGTTCGCTCTTCCCGACGCGCAATACAAAAATCGCGCACCGGGCATTGGTCGCATAACGGTTCACCGTTTGGCAGGCAGACTGTTGCTCCAAGTTCCATTAAGGATTGGGTAAATTCCGATGTCTTGCCGGAAGGATAAACCTTACTGAGAGCCTTGGTAAAGGCGGTTTTTACTTCGGCGGATGCAATATCCATCTCCGAACATAGAATCCGTGATAAAACCCGCAATACATTTCCATCTACCGCAGGGGTCGGCAAACCCAAAGCGATGGAGCAGATGGCACCGGCTGTGTAGTTCCCAATACCGGGTAATTTTAACCATCCATCATAATCCGTAGGAAAATCGCCCATCTCAACGATCTGACGTGCCGCTTTTTGCAGATTGCGAGCACGGCTATAATACCCAAGCCCTTCCCAATGCTTCATTAAAAGATCTTCCGAAGCAGTAGCTAATGTTTGGACATCGGGAAAGGTCTCCATAAATCGTTGATAATACGGTATCACAGGATCTACCCGCGTTTGCTGAAGCATGATCTCGGAAATCCATACCCGATAAGGGGTCGAATTATGGCGCCAAGGAAGATCACGCTTATTTAAATCATACCAGCTCAGTAACGGGGCGACGATCTCTTTAAGCAAGGATTCATTTTTAATGATCTCAACATCTTTTTTCATAATGACACTATTATAACGGAAAAACAAGAAAATATCTATGAATTTTTTAAAAATATTTCTTTTCCTTCAAAATTACGACAAAATCGCTTTACACCATCCATTTATAATAAGAACAAAAAACAAAGGAGTTCTCCATGATAAAAGTTCAAAATCGTTTAGACCGTTTTCAATCGACGGTAACCACTGCATTCTTTTATGTCCTTCGGATCGTTCTCTCAGCGATTCTTGGTTTTTTAACCGCCCAATGTACCCTATTCGAAAATTTTTCTCCCTTTTCAATTATTTTACTATCCACCAGCAGTAGGATTGGGTTAGTTCCCACTTTTTGCTACTTAGGGTCTGCAATTGGATATCTATTTGCCGCTTTTAACCTTTCCACATTTAAATACATTACTGCACTGACAATGGTCTATGTTATTTATATGGTTTTTCAAAAGTCTCTAAATATGGTTCAGCGAGATACGGCGGTTCTGTCTGCGTGCTGCTGCTTTACCTCCGGTTTTTTATTTCTTTTGGTAGGCCAATTAACGTTATATAATGTTCTCGTATTGGTTGGAGAAAGTTTACTGATCTGCTGCTGCATTTATTTTATAAATTATGCCTCCAACGCTTTTCGACGTAATTGCTTCCTGACCGCTAAAGAGATCATCGCCGCGATCATAACACTGATCTTAATTCTCATTGCTCTTCATAACACCTATATTTTTAACCTGAGCGTTGCTCGTATTGTTGCGCTTTCTATCTTTTTTCTTGCTCTACCGTGTTTAAAGACAAGCCATACCGCCGTTCTCGGCTCTTGCCTGGGGATCATTCTATCGGCTGTTTCCGATGGCGGCGAAGCGATTTTCACAGCTACAACCGTTGGCTCATTGGCTGCATGCGTCTTTTCCAATTTTTCAAACCAATTTGCATACACCTCATTTTTGTTGGTTTACTATGCGGCATTGATCTTTTTCGGACGCTTCCCTTGGAACTACTGGTATTTTGCCGAACCTCTTCTTTCCTACGCAATTACTTTTGCAATTCCAAAAGATAAATTACGCGCGTTCTTATCCGCCTACATTCCGGTTAAAGGAAACAATGGAAAAAAAGAAAAAAAATCCAATAGCAAGGTTTTGCAGCATTGCAAAAAAGAATGCGAAAAGATTTGCCCCAAAGCCGAAATATGTTACAGCAAGAATGAACCGGAATTACTTGAAACAATTGATACACTTCGAAACGGCTTTAATCAGCATGGAACGATCGGAAATATCGAAACTACGATCCCATTTTGCATTAAACCCAAAGCAATGAAAGAAATTTTAGAAAAACAATTTGAGCAAAATACCGGTGAATCGTTGGATGACCTCACCGAACAACTGGATTACCTTACCAGACGAATGGAACTACGCATGAATTCCGCATTAAAAACCATTTATTTTCTTGCCGATGAGGAGAAAAACCTAAAAAAAGAGCTTCTTGAACGAAAAATAAATATAAAGGATATTTGCTTTATAGTTGACGAGTTCAATTGCAGACGGTGCAATATCACTTTCAATGCTCAAGAAGATATTCTTTTTAAGAAAATTATCAAAGAATGTGTCTGTCCTTATTTTGAAAGGGGATTCTCCATTCAAATTACACCCCAAAACGGTGATTTAATTGCCAGCATCAAGGAATGCAGTGCCTATTCCCTTTCCTGCGCTGCTATATGCAAAACCAAGGATGGAGAAAAAATTTGCGGCGACCAGGCAATCGGATTTTCAATCGGGAAAGAACATTATTATCTATTATTAGCCGATGGTATGGGCAGCGGATTGGAAGCAGGATTACAAAGCGAATTAATGGTCCAAAGTCTTCGCAAACTGATCATCGGCGGATTATCCATCGAAAACGCGCTAAATGTTTATCAAGCTACCGCCCGCTTCCGACAGGATGGACTATTTTCAACCATTGACATCTGCTCCATCGATTTAGAAAACGGTTCCGCCGAATTATTTAAAGCCGGTGCATTTGATAGTTTTATCATTAAGAATAATCAAATTATCGTATACTCAGGCGGCGGAGTTCCTTTAGGATTGACGGAAAAAGACCGCCTGCAACAAAACACCTTCAAATTTGAGGATGGAGACTTTTTGATTATGGCCACCGATGGACTTTC
>JAFSBD010000124.1 GCA_017442025.1 Clostridia bacterium | reverse complement strand
TTTCTGTTCTCATATTAAGGGCAATTTCAAGGTTACCGTTTTTTGTGCGAAGGTCATCAATAAACGCCTTGCTTTCCTTCATATCGTTTAATACTACACGGTATGTAAGGCGGTATAAGCTTCCCATATCTGTAGTTTTTGTTCCGATGATTTCATAAGACTTAAGATACTTTTTGAAAATTTCATCAAAAGCACCCTCGTACTCGAGGTTCTCGGGAATTGTAATTTTAAGAATTTTTTCTGCATCCCTTGCCCCACCAAAGTCGATTTTCACATAAAGAAGCAAAATAATACATGTAATTACAGTAAGAGCTATTGCTATGAATATAAAGCCTGCACCCGATGCAAGGCCAACTGCCATTGCAAGGAAAATCGTACATATATCCTTTGCTGTTCCCTGAACGCTTCTGAATCTTATAAGGCTGAAAGCACCGGCAACAGCCACACCTGTTCCGACGTTACCGTTTACAACCATTATTATCGCCTGAACGATAAAAGGAAGAAGTGCCGTTGTCATAATAAAACCCTTTGAATAGGAAGGGTTTTTATACATATGACAAAGTGCAATTAAAACACCAAGTACAAGGGAAACCGCTGTACATATAAAAAACTCTCCAAGTCCCACAGATGTAGCCAGTTCATCTGTTATTATGCTGTTTGTCCAGTTAACCATTTTTATTCTCCTTTGAAATTATTTTTGGTTTTGTTTGGTTTTTATTTCATTACGGCTAAATTTTACCATAAATAATAAATAAAGTCAATATAAAAATCTTTATTTTTCTGTGTTTTTGTTGGTTTTTTGTTGATTTAGGTGATTTAGCACCTCTTGAACGCCCTTTCCCGAGAGGGAATCCACATGAAAGACCGTTTTGCACCCCGATAACCGCAGCCAACGCTCGGCGCGGCAGGGGTCGGCTTGATCGGATTTGGTAACAATGCCGATCACCTCCCGATTGACCAGGCAGGTGATGCAAGGGGGGAAGAGGGAATAATCATCGTTGGCCGCGATCAGCAGGGCCACCACATCCGCTTCATAGGAATAAAGGGCGAGGGCGCAGCCGAGATCGTGGTTTTCGGCATATTCGCCGGGGGAATCGATGAGAAAATCCTCAAAGACCATCCCTTGGGTCTTTTGATAGTGCACCTTTTCGCCCCGCAGGGCTTGGGTGAGGGTGGTTTTACCGCAACCGCTGCGGCCGATCAGCAGAAGCTTTTTCATGTCCTTGTAACGTTGCAGACGTCAAAGCCCAGCTTCTCGGTGGCATAGTCGGTAACCGCCGAGAGGGCGGCCTCCACCTGGGAAACGGTACCGGTAACGATGACTGTCCCGCTGAAGCGATCCACAAACCCAAGGGTTACCCCCGAAGCCTTCATGGCGATATCGCCGGCAATGATGGCGGTCTCGCTGGGGCTTAAGGTGAGGATGCCGATGGCGCCGGAATGCTCCTCGGCGGGATCCAGGCCCAGCTTATAATAGAGGACCTGATCGGGATTGGCGATGATATGCGCCAGGGTGATCTGCTTACCGGGCACGATCTCCTGAATGATCCGCGCTTTATCGCCGGAAATGTAGTTTTCTAAATTCATGGTCGTTTAACCTCCCAGATGCGTGGTCAGCCCCTGCTTTCGGCAGACTTCCAGCAAACGCTCCATCTGCGCAGGGGTGGGCGGGGGAACCTCTCCCATCAGGTAGGGGCGGTCCAGCCCGTCATACTTATCCCGCCCCATCCGATGGTAGGGGAGCAGGTGAATTTCATCCACATTCGGCAGAGAGGCGGCGAAGGTCGCGATGGCGCGGATCTCCTCCTCTGAGTCGTTGAAGCCGGGGATGACCGGCACCCGAATGATCAGTTTCTTGGCCTTTTGGGCGATCAGGCGGGCATTTTGCAAGATCTTTTCGTTGGGGCGGGTGGTGAACTCTTCATGCTTGCGGCTATCCATATGCTTGATATCCATCAAAAAGAGATCCACATGGGGCAAAAACCGCTCGATCACTTGGGGCTCCGCAAAGCCGGTGGTCTCGAGGGCGGTATTGATACCGTTCTCATGGGCGGCCGCCAGCAGGGCAACCGCAAAGTCCGGCTGCCAAAGGCTCTCGCCCCCCGATAGGGTCAGCCCGCCGCCGCTGCGGCGGTAGTAGGGGCGGTCCCGCAGAACCTCCTCCAAAACCTCGCCTACCGTTACATCCCGACCGACGGTCTTCATCACACCCTTTTGGCGCATCTGCTGAATCTCATAGGATTGGGATTCGGGGTTGCAGCACCAGCGGCAACGCAGGGGGCACCCTTTTAAGAAGACGATGGTGCGTACGCCGGGTCCGTCGTGGGTGGAGAACCGTTGGATATCAAAGATCCGCCCGGTTACAGAAAGGTGGTTTTGTTCCATTTAGAATTCCCCCTGCTCTGTGCGGTTGATAATATCGTCCTGCAGGGAACGGGAAAGGGTGGTGAAGAGGGCGCTGTAGCCCGCCACCCGAACCACCAGGGACTTATATTTTTCGGGATTCTTTTGCGCATCCCGCAATGTTTCGCGGCTGACAACGTTGAACTGCATATGGCTGCCCTTCTGATCGAAGTAGCCCCGCACCAACGCAACAAAGCTTTCCAATCCGCCCGCACCCGCTAACGCGCTGGGGTGGAATTTCATATTGAAGAGGGTGCCGTTGGAGGCAATGTAGTGGTCCAGTTTCGAGACGGAGTTGGCGGCGGCGGTGGGGCCTTTGATATCGCGGCCTGCCGCGGGGGAAACACCGTCGGCAACCGGGGTATGGGCCAGGCGGCCGTCGGGGGTGGCACCGGTCTGGGCACCCAGGGGAACGTTGGCCGAAACGGGATAGAGCCCTGCCTGGAACTGCCCGCCGCGGGGGTTGCGGTAGTTGAGCAAGGGGCGGGTGTAGGTATAGGCAACATCCCGCGCAAAGGTATCCACCTCGGGGATATCGTTGCCGAATTTCGGCAACGCGGCAATGCGATCCAGCAGTTGCTGATAACGCGCCTTCTGCTCCTCGGTGCAGGGGTTGGCGGTAACGGTCTCATAGATCGCCCGAACATCCTCGGCGGTAAGGTTTTTGCCTCCTTCGATCAGGCGGCGGGCCACCTGGGCGGTGAGGGCTTCGGCGCGGCGGGGATCCATATCCTTGCCGTAGTTATTCTCAATGGCCTCTTTATATTCGGCCATGGTAACGCTTTTATCTTCAAAGACCAGCTTTTTAACGGCATAGAGCGCATCGGCCATATTGGCAATGCCAAAGCCCTGGGGGCCGGTGAAGTTATAGATCGCGCCGCCCTCCTGCAGGCTCTTGCCCCGCCCGATGCAATCTTCCACCATGCAGGATTGGAAGGGCAGGGGGCAACGGTCGGCATGGGCCTGATCGATGGCGTTATCGGCGTTGACCAGCAGCTCGATGAAATAGATCATCTGCTTTTTATAGGCTTCATAGAATTCCTCGAAGGTTTTCATTTGGGCAACATCCCCGGTTTGGGGCCCCAGCTGAACGCCCTGATCCATGCCGTTGGAAAAGACCAGCTCTAAGGGGCGGCACATATTGAAGAAGGCCGCATCGTGCCAACCATCGGTCTTGGCGCTCTTTTGGGGCTCCACGCAACCGATGATATTGTAGTCGCGGGCATCCTCTAAGGTCAGGCCGCGGCTCTGGAGAGAGGGGATGATGACTTCGTCGTTATAGTAGGCGGGCAGACCCACGCCGGTGCGGGTAACTTCCGCGGCGCGGATCATGAATTCATGGGGAGTGCCGTTCCAGACCCGCACCGAGAAGGAGGGCTGGGGCAGATGAACGTGCATCGTTGCATTCATGCACATATAGGAAATATCGTTGGTGGCATCCATGCCACCCGCATCCTGACCGCCGACGATGAGGTTTTGAAACAGACTGTAGCCTGCAAATCCTTCGGCGGAGGCGGCATCACGAACCTTATTGAGGTCGTTGAGCTTGACCCAGATGCAGTCGATCAGCTCCTGGGCAAATTCGCGGGTGATGACACCCTTTTCCAGATCGGCTTTATAGTAAGGATACATATATTGGTCGAAGCGGCCGGGGGAGATGGAATGGCCGCTGGATTCGGTCTGCAAGAGCATCTGCACAAACCAGAAGGATTGGCAGGCCTCATAGAAGGAATTTGCGCCCCGCGCCGGAACATTGGCGCAGTTGGCGGCGATCTGCAGCAACTCGGCCTTGCGCTTATCATCGGTGCAGGCGGCGGCTTCTTCCTTTGCCAGGGTGGCATAACGGGCGGCATAGCGGCAGGCCGCATCGCAGCTGATCAGCACCGCCTCCAAGAACTGATGCCGCTTGGCATAGTCTCCATCGGAAACCTTCAGGTCGGCCATGGCGGCGCGGGCCTCATCGGCGATGCCGCGGAAGCCGATCCGCAGAACCTTGGCATAATCGACGGTAACATGGCCGATACCGTTATAGAAATAATTGCCGGGGGTGAAGATGTTATGATCGATGGCCGCCAGGGCTTCGGGCGCCATATAGGCGGTGGCCAGCTCGCTGGTGGTTTTGCCCTTCCAATAGGGATAGACCTTTTTAAGAGTCTCCTTGGTCTCCTCGGAGATATAGAAGGGATCGGCGTTGCGGGTGGCAACGGTATCAAACTCATCTTCCAGCCAGGTATAGGAATATTCGGGGAAGACCTGGCAGCCGCGGGGGGCCTTGCTGTTACTACCAACGATCAGCTCCAGCGGACGGATGGTGATGGGCAGGTGATCCATAATATGGGCAAAGGCCTTCGCCCGCCGCAAAACGATGGGCTGGCCTTCGGTTGCCCGATAGGATTCGGTCAGCAGTACTGCGCGGTCGGCCTCGATCTCGGGCATTTTGGCAAATAAATGTTCGATCAGGGCGGGGATGCGCGGGGACTTATTTATTTTTTCGGTGTACACGGTCTTCATGGATTGTACCTCCCGTTTGAAATTCAATAAAATACAGATTTTTAGTCTATTCTGCCTCTATTTTAACAGAAAACAACACACTTGTCAATGAAAAACAAAAAGAAAAACAGAAAAAATCACTAAAAACAACATTTTCAAAAAATGCACATTGACAGCAAAAGCCGTAATATATTATAATGTAGGAAATAAGCAGAAAGCAGGTATGGAATATGAAGGTTTTAATGCTCAACGGAAGCCCGCGCAATGGGAGCAACACCGGCATTGCGTTGGCGGAGATGGAGAAGGTTTTTGCCGCCCAAGGGATCGAAACGGAGATCATCCAAGTCGGTCGGGAAGAGATCCGCGGTTGCCTGGGGTGCGGCTATTGCTATAAAAACGGAAAATGCGTTGTTGATGATATTGTGAATGAGCTTGCCGAGAAATTGGAGCAGGCGGACGGTTTGGTGATCGCAAGCCCCGTCTTTTATGCCTCCGCCAACGGAACGCTCATCTCCTTGCTGGATCGCCTCTTCTATAGCACCTCCTTCCCCAAGACCATGAAGGTGGGGGCTTCGGTGGCGGTGGCGCGGCGGGGCGGATGCTCGGCCACCTTCGATCAGCTCAATAAGTATTTCACCATCTCGGGAATGCCCATCGCCTCCAGCCAATATTGGAACAGCGTCCATGGCCGCAAGGTGGGAGAGGCCGCCGAGGATGCGGAAGGGCTGCAGACCATGCGCCATCTGGCGGAGAATATGGCCTTTTTGATGAAGAGCATCGCTTTGGGTAAGGAGCAATTCGGCATCCCCCAAAGAGAACCCTGGACCCCCACCAGCTTTATCAAGTAAAAAAAATCACCCCTCGGGGTGATTTTTTATTGACAAGTTTTTTTGAGATGTTTATAATATTATGTTGTATGTAATTTCTTAGTGGGTGCATAATAAGCACTGTAGAAAGGTCGTGTTTAAAAATGAGTCGTATGATCGGTACTGTTTCGAGAGGTTTGCGCGCCCCCATCGTCCGCAAGGGTGATGATCTGGCGGGGATCGTTGTCGATAGCATTATGCAAGCCGTTGCCAACGGGGATTTCGAGGTTCGGGATCGGGATGTTGTTGCCGTTACCGAGTCCATCGCCGCCCGTGTGCAGGGCAATATCGTTTCGGTGGATGATATTGCCGCCGATGTCCGCGCCAAGTTCGGCGGAGAGACGGTTGGTGTGATCCATCCCATCTTCAGCCGTAACCGCTTCTCTATCTGCCTGCGGGGCATTGCCAAGGGTTGCAAAAAGATCGTTATGATGTTCAGCTATCCTTCCGATGAGGTGGGCAATCATCTTTTTGATCCTTCCATGCTCAATGGCAAGGATGTCAACCCCTATAAGGATGTTCTGGATATTAAAAAGTACCGCGAGCTGTTTGGCTATGAAAAGCATATCTTCACCGGCATGGATTATGTGGAATATTATACCCAGCTGATCGAGGAAAGCGGTGCAGAGGTGGAATTCATCTTTGCCAACGATCCTTGCGCGATTCTCAAATATACCAAGAATGTTCTCAACTGCGATATCCATACCCGCTTTGCCACCCGCGAAAAGCTCAAGGCCGCAGGGGCGGATATCGTCTACGGAATGGATGAGATCATGAACGCGCCCATCGGCGATAGCGGCTGGAACGAGAAATACGGCCTTTTGGGCTCCAATAAATCCACCGAAGAGAAGGTCAAGCTCTTCCCTCGCGATTGCCAGCCTCTGGTGGAGGATATTCAGAAACGTCTGCTGGAGAAGACCGGCAAGCATGTGGAAGTCATGATCTATGGCGACGGTGCGTTTAAAGATCCTGTCGGCAAGATCTGGGAGTTGGCCGATCCGGTTGTTTCTCCCGCCTATACCGCAGGCTTGGAGGGTACCCCCAACGAGCTGAAGCTGAAATATCTGGCTGATAATGATTTTGCATCCCTCTCCGGCGAAGAGCTGCGGGAAGCGGTTAAGAAAGAAATTGCCCATAAGGATGCAGTCAGCGCAGGCCCCGGGGATTCCATGGCCGCCCAGGGTACTACTCCCCGCCGCTTGACCGACCTGATCGGCTCCCTCTGCGACCTGACCAGCGGCTCGGGTGATAAGGGCACACCCTTTGTTTATATACAAGGGTATTTCGACAACTACACCGCAGAATAAAACCGCTGAAAACAGCGCAGACCAAAAAAGAGACCGAATTTCGGTCTCTTTTTTTAGCACCTTTTTCCGCTTCGCCGGATCGACATACGCCTTCAGCGGTAAAAGGCACTTCTGCATCTGTTTTGAGCGGTTTATTATAAACAGTTGAAAGGCGCCTTTTCCGATTTTTCGATCTCGCTGTATCGCCATACGCCCGCAGTCGAAAAAATCACGACGTGATATTCATTCCTTCTCGCTTTTGAGTCCTCTCAAAAGCATATCGCAGACGCAGTCTATATCGAACTTTAAACCCCTCTTGATTAGCAAGAGGGGTTTGGAGTATATCGCAAATTTCGAAGGAATTTATATCGCTGCCAAGTGTCCTTAAGGGCGCTTGGCATTTATGTGGTTTTGGGGCGAATATAGGCGTAAACCAAGCTATGGTCGCTGGCGTATTCCAATGTTGTGTCGAAAGTCATGCCTTCGTTGGCAACGGCATTTTGCGCGCCTGCGGTATGATCGGGGGTGAAATCCTCCATGGTATCGCAATCGATGCGATAGAGAGCATTTTGGGTTGCGGGATCCCAATAAAATTCCAAATTATCAGAGATCAGAATGTTATCGATCTGCTGGCGTTCGCCGTTGGTAATTTTACCGGTTTTGCCGCCGTTGGCCATGGTGAAATGACTGGTTTTAATATCAAAGGAATAATCCCCATAGGTGCAATCGTTGAATGCACTGGGACCTTGGTTATAGTCGGCGGTGGCGATAACGTAATAGCCCTTGGCATAATCTTCCTCCATCGCCGCGCCAAGCTGAGCCATTTGCTCGCGGGTATAATTTCCTGTATGGGTATTATACCAAACCAAGGTGCTATCGGCGGGGAAGCCATAGGCGGTCAGTTCACTGCCCTTGATGGTATAGCGGGTATACATTCGATACTCATTATATTGCTTATCATAATAAACGTTATCTTTGGGGGCAGTTACCTGCACCTTGCTGAGGATTCCCGAGCCAAAGTCTTTATAATGGCCGCTTGTTGTGGATCGATTATAGGGATTATAAGCCATATGGCTGATGGGATAATTGGCAAGGGAGGCCAATTTTATAGTATTATCATGGCATTTGGAGCAGGAGGCATTAAAGCCCGAGGGGTCGATGATGCGGCTGACTTCCTGCAAGCCTACCAGATCGGCATCGGCGGCTCTCAGGATCTGAGCGCATTCATCTGCTTGATATTGGGAGGTATAGTCGACGGTAAAGCCGGGTTCGTTGTTGGCAAGTCTTGCCCAATAATCAACATGGCGGCTGGCAGGGTCGGGGCAATAGACCAGCGATTTGATATTATAGCTCGCCACCTTGAGCCATCCGCTCTTATCTTCAATGGGATAATCGGCGGCATCATAGGCAGATTTATCGCCCAACCAGAAGCGAACGATCAATACCGCATCGTTGGCATCTAACCGACCGTTGAAATTAACATCCCCTGCCAAAGGATCGTTCACAAAAACATCTAAATCAATGCTGGCCCGTAAAACGGTAATGGCATCCATTAAGCTGGTTTTATTATTGCCGTCGATATCCGTTCCATGAACATCATGGGCGATCTTGATCTCAACATCCCCCGATCCAACATGGAGGGTGGTTTTGGTGCTTTCCCCTTTTCGGATGGATGCGCCTGTTCCGCTCAGCAGAGCAAAATAGTTAGCGCCCAGCTCATAGTTCATATCCAGATCCTGATTGGAATTGGCATAAAAGGTTTTGATGATTTTATCGTTGCGATCCCGAACGGTGATCTTGCGGAGCTGATTCTCAGCAGTTCCGAAGCGGAGCTCGCCGCTTTCGGTCATGGTATAATAGATCCGATCGGTATCCAGCATCGCAAGGTAATCGCTGTTGAAATTAAAATAGCCGCTAAATTTTTGATTGATGCCCGCATAATCGACGGGGGTATAGGTCTGATTGAGTTTATAGGCCGATTCCTGCGCACTGACGGTTGCGGCCTTTGCGTTATCGGCATCGGCCTCGGCTTGGGGGGTATAATCATTTACCAAACCGATAAAGGGGCTTGCACCGTAGCAATTGACCATGGGCGAGCCGGAGGGATAGGTATTGCCATGGTAACCGATTCCATGGTATTCGCTGACGAAATTAAAGAAAGCGGGGCAATTAGCAAAGCTATTATGGATGCGGATGCGGTTTCCTGCGTAGGAGCAGATGCCCGCCACCGTTGCGTTGAACTCCTCTTTGGGGCCGGTAACCTCCAGCCAGCCGGTATTGAAGCAACCGTCCATAACCGGCCAGGAATCGCCGCGGCCTAAAATGCCGCTGACCACATCCTTTTGGGCAATCACTTTGGCATTATTAAAGACCTTGCGCAGAATGCCCGCCTGCGCATTGCCGCCGGAGGAATGAACACCGCCTGCGATAGCGCCAATATATTTATCGGATGCGATGGAGCCGGTTACTTCGATCTTACCGCCGGCGATGCCGAAATTCTGATAAACCCGATGCTTACTGATCTTTGAGATCAGCCCAACATGGCGGGTGGGATTATTTAAGGTAATATTGATATTTTCAAAAACCTGACCATGGCCGTTGATATGGGCGATAAAGCCGGTATCGTTATAGCCTAAGGGATCCATTGCCTGCTTGCCCATATCGAAAACGCCATCCTCGGTATCCAGATGGATGGTGACGCTTCGGCTCAGGTTTGTAAAGAGAGGGCTGACGGTTTTATCGGCATTGGTATCCTCCACCAATTGAAGCCATTCCGCCTCGGAGGTGATGCGGATATCTGCAACATAATTATTATTGGTTTCCTGCGGTTGATAATGGGTCTTCCATTCGGTATAGGAAGGAAACTGCTTCAACGAATCGGAAATTGTTGTCTGCGCCGCGGCGGGCAGAGTAAATGCTACCAAGAGGGAGATCAGCAGAATGATTGCTGTTAAGAAGGAAATCTCTTTAAAACATCTTTTGATCATAGAAAAGCACTCAAACCTTTCAAAATTATATAAGTATATTATAATAGGAAAAATCGAAACCGCAACTCCTTTTTGAAAACTTTTGCATTTTCTTACAGTTGTGGTATAATAGATTTATTAATGCCGAAAGGGTGCTTTTATGATTTATACCGTTACCTGCAATCCTGCGCTGGATTATACTTTAAAAACAGAAACCTTTACCGCGGGAAAAATCAACCGCGCGGAGAGTACTCGGCTCACCTATGGCGGCAAGGGCATCAATGTTTCGGCGGTGCTGACCGCTTTGGGGATTCCTACCACCGCTTTGGGCTTTATCGGCGGTGCCAACGGTGAGCGGCTGGCGGCGCTGATGCAGGCGGATGGGATCCCCTCGGATTTTATCCGCCTTTCTGCGGGGGAGACCCGCATCAATGTTAAGATCAAGGCGGAGGAGGAATGGGATCTCAATGCCCCCGGCCCGCAGATTGATGAGCGCGCGCTCCAAGGGCTGATGGACCGCCTGGACCGCCTTCAGGCAGGGGACTATTTGGTTCTTTCCGGCTCGGTTTCCGCCGGATTACCCGTCGATCTCTATCGGCAGATGCTCTGCCGCATCAAAGAGCGGGGCGCGGAGGCGGTGGTGGATGCGGAAGGGGCGCTTTTGCGCCAAACCCTTGATTTCAAGCCATTTTTGGTGAAACCTAACCACCTGGAGTTGGGAGAATTATACGGTGTAAAATTACACTCTTTGGGTGAAATCGAGGAATATGCCCGCAAATTGCAGGGGGAAGGAGCCCGCAATGTTTTGGTTTCCTGCGGAGCGCAGGGCGCGCTCCTTTTGGATGAACATGGAAGGGTTCATAAAGGAGAAAATGCAAAAGGTTTGGTCAAAAATACCGTTGGATGCGGGGATAGCATGGTGGCTGGATTTTTGGCGGGTTGGATCAAGGGCGGCAGTTATGAGCAAGCGTTGCGCTGGGGCGTTGCCTGCGGCAATGCCACCGCCTTTTCCGATACCTTGGCAACAAAGCAAGAAATCTTAAATTTATTGAAATAAAAAAAGTCGGCATCGAGGATGCCGACTTTTTGTTTTTCTTAATATTGGAAAATTTCGTGATCGATAATGGTCTCTGCCAAGGTATCGCTGATATGGATCTTGGTGGGATTTTCCCGCAACTGCAGGATGGAGGCAGGAACTTCCTGGGAAGGTTCGCCGAAGATGCAAAGGCGGGAGGTGAGCCGCTGCCAGGTAACCTTGGAGCCTGCGGTGGTGATGCCGTGCATATCGAAAACAAATTTAGCCTTCATGGCATCGCGGGGACCCATCATGGCGCCCATAGGGGGAACCTTGGAGATATCGCCGGAATAACCGAACCCGCCATGGAGGGAGTTTTGGGCGATGGTCAGGGGATGAAGCTTAGCAACCTTGGCGGGCTGGGCCAAGTATTCTTCCATTGTGGGCTTGAACCAATCCTCAACCGGATCGATAAAGGCCAGATGGGCAGGCCAGCCGGGACCGGAATAGACAACATCGGCCTCGCCATCGTCCTCCAGCATCTTGGAGTAGGCAGGTGTATTCTCTGCGCTATGGTAGATAAAGTTTTCCCGCTTGAAGCCCAGATCTTTAATATTATTGAGCATGAACTTCTCAAAGGCATAGCCGAAGCCGGCCTTATAGGAAAGGGGCGCGATATTGCCGTCTTCATCGGCCCATTCGTCCATCATATAAAACTTCACGTTGCGCATATTGACCTTCAGGGCGTTGAGAAGATAGGCAACCTTTGCGTAGGTGGGGTTGGGGTTACACATGATCATAACGCACTTTTGATCGTAGCGATCGGAATCAACGATGCGCTGCACCATATCGGTGATCATCCGCAGCTCGAAATCGCCGTCGGGAACCACTTCCAGTTCGATATTGGGGTTGTTGGGATGTTTGCCGCCCATCGCCAGAATGTCTTCCTTGGTGATGTTGCGGACCCGCTCGATCTCGGCAAGGTTCTTAAAGGGGTAAAAATCGTGGTCAAATCTGTTTTTGAAATCCATTGCTTAGCGCACCTTTCTTGTAAGTTTAATGGCAGTATTTACCATGTTGACGCCGAAATCCTCGGCGATCATGGAGGTATCGGTCTCGTAGCCGCCGGTGATGAGGGATTCGGGGGTATAGAGGTAGCCGGGCAAAACGCCGTTGGCCAGCTCGTTGATGATAACCGGATCGAAGCCTGCAACCGCCTTTAAGTAGAGGCCGTATTCAACGAAAACTTCGCCCTGCAGGCCGATGACGCAGGCACCGCCCAGGCGGACAACCATGACCTCGGCGGGAACTTCCTCGGTCTTGAGCTCAGGGCTGATGCCCTTCTTTTCCATCAGAACATAGCCCAGCTGGTCTTCCGAGCCCAGCAGCTTGAGGTTGGCATTTTGCCAGAGATAATATTCATCGCGGTTTTTGGAATCGCCGTATTTACCGTAAAGATCCTTATAGATCGCCTCATCATGGGCAACCTGGGCGCGCAGATCCTCCTCAGTACCGAAATCGCGGATGGGAACCTCGAGCTCCTCCGATTCCACCTTGATGATCATATCCTCCTGCCAGGTAGCCTTTTCAATGCCCTTAACAGCGGCTTTGCCTAAGATGCGGCCCACCCGCTCCGCTTCGTCGTAGCTTTCGCCCTGGCGATAGTAGCGGCTGGACTGGTTGCCCGAAGTACCCTGAGCGAAGCCTACCAGGCTCTTGGGATAGGTCTCTTCGATCTCCATCTTGAGGTAGCAGGGATAGTCGGCGGTGCAAACCTCGCTCCATTCATGGATGAAGGTGGGGTGGAGGGTATAGTTGATCATCACGCCGCGGATATCGCCTGCAGTATCCTTGATGGCCATAAAGCTTACCAGGGGATCATGGGGGCCGCCGGGCATTCTGCGGTTGCCGCCAACGCCGGATTCGGCGCCGCAAAGCTCATAGCCGGTGGCAAAGGAGGCATCAAAGGCATCCTTTTTAGCCTCAACGATGGCTCCCTTGATCTTTTGGATCAGGTCTTCAACATATTCGGCGGGCTGCTTTTTGCCCGCTTCCAGGCTTTCGATATCCAAGCGGCCGGAAGCCCAGGGGCCGGAATGGGTATGGGAGCAGCTGATCATAATGTTCTTGCCCTTCATGCCGCATTCCTCTTCCACCAGCGCACGCACCTTCTTTACATGCTGC
>JAFSBD010000123.1 GCA_017442025.1 Clostridia bacterium | reverse complement strand
GTTGGACGTTGCAATTAGAAGAGCCCTGGACCGTTGGAACCCATACCGTAACAGGTTCTCTTTTGGGCGCAAGCGATACCTTCCAAGTAACTATCACCGAATCGCCCATCGCAAGCATCGACATTAAGGATGTTACCATCATTGAGCATACAAATGGATATACGGTTGCGTATGATACCGATGATACCTACTATTATTCCCCCAAATTATCTGCAACCATCACCTTTAAAGACGGCTCTACTCAAGATATTAACGATTATTTGGTTCTTGAGGATGATTGGTATTGGCTTGTTACCAACATGTCATCCTTACAAGAAGAACAGCCCTGGGCGATTGGAACCTATACTGCAACAGGCTCTCTTTTGGGTGCGAACGATACCTTCCAAATCACCATTGCCAAATCTCCGGTTGCAAGCATTGAAATCCAGGATCTTTCCGTTATGGAATATTCCAACGGCTATTCTTCCAACGGCACCTTCTATTATAAGCCTTCCGTCACCGCCACCATTACCTTCAAGGACGGAACCAAGAAAGAGAATGCCGAAGGCTTTGAATTCAGCGGAATTTGGTATGGGCTTGAAACAAATATGGCCGATATCCAATACGATCAGCCTTGGTCGGTCGGAACCTATGCCGTTACCGCCTCCCTTTTAGATGCGCAGGATACCTTCCGCGTTACGGTTCATTCTCAGAACCTGCCGACCATGAATTTCGCCGATGTTGGCAACAACGATTGGTTTGCTTCGTATATCTCCTATGCGGTTGTCAACGGCTTATTCAAAGGAACCTCTGCAACCACCTTTGAGCCCCATGAGAATATAACTCGCGCTCAGCTTGTTCAGGCTCTTGCCAACCTTTCCAAGGTTGATACCTCCAACCCCAACGTTGCAACCCCCTTTACCGATGTTCCTGCCGGAATGTGGTATTCCCCCGCCATTCGTTGGGCGGTCGAAAACGGCATTGTCTCGGGCATGGGCGACGGCACTTTCCAACCCAACACCCCCATAACAAGAGAGCAAATGTGCCTCATGCTGGTAAATTATGTCGAGAAGTATCAAAAGAACGAGCTGTATGCCCTTGCAGATGTTCTCTCCTTTGAGGATGATGCCACTATCTCCTCTTGGGCAAAGGAAGCAGTTTATAAATGCGCTAAGTCCAAACTGATCAACGGCATGGGCGACGGCACCTTTAACCCCCAAGGAACAGCGATCCGCGCCCAAGGCGCAACCCTCTTCTCCAATTTCCATAAATACCTGACCACTGAAGTTTTCCCCGTTTCCCCCACCAAAATCAAAAACCGCACCTATAAATTACTTCAGCCCGGTCAATTCTCTGAGGGCGAATTTTCATATTCTTCTCTCGAAATCACTACCTTTGCTATTTCCAATATGGCCGGCTCCATTTATTCGACGGACTCCTTCTTCTACTTAGAAAGCACCTTCTGCGACCCTACGGATCATGCCGAACTTCATAATCCCATCAAGTATAATGGAAAAGAATACTGCATGGTCGGCGTCAGAGGCGGTGAAAGCGAATTCTGCATCTCCGACAATCGCATCATTTTTTCCGGAATTGAATTGGAATTACTTTCCAATGATACGCTGCGGGTTGTTGCAGTTTCTGACAACAGTTACTGGGAAGTATCACCCGGCGATATCTTTGCCTAAATCTTCTTAAGGCCCACCCCTAAAAAGATTACATAAATAACATTTAAGCGGAGCGAGAAGGGTCACCCTTCTCGCTCCGCTTTCTTTCGTTTCAATACAAATGATTTGTGTTGCGCGCTTTTTCTTCCTTTTTGTCTGCCGTCTTCCATGCGGAATTAAGAGTCCCTTCCGCCCAACGAAGAAAAAAGTTGCGCCAGCCCCACCGCATGTGGTATAATTTTCATGTTACAGATCAATAAATTTCAGAAAGGATTTTCTCATGAACAAGACGGACAAAAAGTATGAATCCCTCTTTACCCCGTGGAAGATCGGGAATGTGGAGATCAAAAACCGCATTGTGATGTGCCCGATGGGCGGGACCTCCCTTTTCGGTTGGTTTGAGCTCACCGGTTGCC
>JAFSBD010000122.1 GCA_017442025.1 Clostridia bacterium | reverse complement strand
GTGTTACCACTCTGTTTCGCGCCGGCCTTGCGGCATGCGCCTCATCAAGCTTCGCACCCATCTGATAAAGGAAGCGGAGGAAACATCGGGGGTATCGGAAAGCCAGAAATAGCCGCTATCGACCATTTTATATTTATCGGTCTTCCACATAACGGGGGATGCCTCATCGCTGCCGGTAGGGCTTCCCCGATACTGATAAAACATGGTATATTCCCTGCCATAGTCCTGCTGAAGATATTCGATCCAGGTCTTATCGCATTCCTGCAAACCGACCACATCGGGATCATATTTTTCCATCAAAGCCTGAAAACGGTAGCGGCGAATGCCGATAAAATTATCGGTTCCCCATTCATCCTGGGAATTAAACCGCAGATTCTGGCAGAGGATCTTCAGCTTGGTGCCGCTGGTATCATTAATCAAATGGCTGAGCTTATCCTTCCCTTCCTCTTTGGGCTTTTCCTGCTGGGGCTTTTGCTCCGTTTCGGCAGAAGGTTCCTTTTCCTCGCTCGGCTTATTCTCCGATTGGGCAGGATCTTTTTCCTCTTTATTCTCTTCCGAGGGTTTTTGCTCTTCGCCTTCATCGTTCCCGGTCGGTTGATCGGGATTTTCCGAGGGCTTTTGGGAAGGCTTTTCTTCCCCTTGGCTTTCGCCGCTCTCGCCGCTGATTCCCACCTCGGTATCCAGCTCCGCCAATTCCTCCGAATCGGGGCTCTTGTTGCAGGCAAAAAGGCTGATCGCCATGACCAATACCATGATCGTGCAAAGAATCCGCTTCATTTCGAATCCCCCTTACTCTTCACTATTTTCTTCAAAGAGCTCGCCCCGAATATCTACTTTGCGGAAGGGCTTTTGCTCCTTGGCATCAAAAACATACTTGCCCAGATCGATGCGGGCAAAATTATGGGGGCACCGCCGCATACTTAAAGGCGGCAGCTCCATATAGTTTGGGCCGTAGGCATAGGTCAGATAGGGAACGGGGTCGGCAGGGATGGGAGCTTTGATGCCCTCGAAATCCACATAGACCACTTGATCCAAACCTTCGTTGGGCAGGGGATCCGCGTTGACTTTTTTGCCCACCGAATCGATCAGCCACTTGGCGTTCTTTTTATAACGGTAGAATTTTGCGCAGAAATTGAATACCCCATGGAAGACACACCATGGAATGCATTTCAAAACAGGGAGCATGATCTTAGAGAACCAATAATGATAGTTGCGGCGGGGCACGCCATACCATTTGATCAGCATCAGGGTGGTCAAGGCGGTCAACACCAAGCTATGCAGTTTCTGGAACAGCTTGATGTTGCTGGTGCGATCGTAGATCAAAAGATCGATAAACACCCCGTCGGGATAGACGTTTTTATTGGAGAAATTGGTCGAAAAATAAGTGGCATCCAGGCGGATCTTATCGATGGTATAATGACTGCCCGCCTTGGGGCCGGAATAGGAAAAGCCCTTGCCCAGCTCGGTTTTACAGACCTTGCGGAACTTTTCAAAATCATCCCGCAGCATTCCGATATCCAGATCATCATCCCAGGGGATGGAGCCGCCCTGACGCACCGCGCCCAGCAAGGTGCCGCCCGCCAGGAAATATTGGATGCCATGGGCTTGGCAGATGCGGTCGATCTCCTTTAAGACCTCCACCTCCAAGGCCTGGATGGTCTTGATCTTGCCGCAATAGAATTCCACATTCTCGCTGTTATCATAATCCGCGCCGGTATGGTAGGAGACCAGATGCCGGATCCCTGCCGCGAGCAGTTTTTGCTCGGGGATGGCCATTTTATGTAGTTTGAGGGCACTCAGCACCCGATAAGATGCGGTACCGCCTGCGGCACGCTCCACCTTGAGGGCAAAGAGATCCTTGGCCGCCTCATAGATCATCTGCTTGAGCTCGGCCACCGAAAGCTTTTCGCAATCGGCATTATAAACATGGCCCATCCGCGCCCGATCCATCGCCAAAAAGAGATCATAGCAAGCGGTGCGGATATAGGAGGCGGAAAAGACCTGCTTGCGGTCCGCATCGGTGATCTCAACACATTTTTGGTCGAAGCACTCCCCGATGATCTTCTCGATCTCCAGCCCGGGGGTATGGCATCGCTCGGGGGCTAAAACATTGGTAAACCTTAAGATCGAAAGGTTAACCCCCTCTTCCGCCACCGCCTTGCGGCAACGCGCCTCTAAGTTGAGATAAAATTCCAAACCGGGGGTCTTTTGGCAGACCTTTTCGATATAGAAATTATATTCCCGCTCCGCAAGGGCGGTAATCTCCTGCGAAAACGCGGGGGTTTCGGGCAGCAACGTCCCAACAATGCAACGGGAGTCGGGGTATTTTGCCATATAAGCAACCATCTTCTCCAATGCACCAAGGGTTTCCTGCTCCTTGCCCGCTTCGCAATCGGCGAAAAAGAAGAAGAGCGCCGCGCCATCGGCCGAATCCAGCTCAGCCATCGGCAAAACAGGAAGCTCTGCAAAGGCTTGCTTGCGGGCCTCGCTTTCCCGCCCCGATTCCAGATAGGCCACCTGCTCAAACATGGGGCAGGCGGCATTATTGGCGCAAAGGGCAGGGAACAGATAATCGCAGATCCGATTATCATCGCCTAAAAAATAAACCTTACGCTGCTTTTTAAAGCGGCGGATCTTGGCCAATTTACCAAAATGCTTTTTGATAATATCGGCGCACATTACCTTTTCATCTTGCAGAATTAATTCTCTCATAAAATGTACCTTTATTTAAAAAGGAAATTATAAACCATCTTCCCGATGCAGAGCAGGGCAAACACCCAAAGCCAAGGGCTGGTTAAGGGATCACCGTAGGCCAGGGAGCGGGTGCTCTTTTTAAGCTTGCGCCCCTTGCCCAGCTGCTGCTCCACCACCGTTTCCAACATCCGCAGGGTAAAGATCAAAATTAAAAAACATACCAAAACCGCCAGGATCAGGAAAAGTTGATCCTGAAAAATGTAGCGAATAAAATCCCGATACCGCGCCAGCAATACCGACACACCGTTGTTGACCGCATGGGCAAAGATGGCAGGCCATACGCTGCGGAACATCACCGTCAGCACCCCGTAGCAAACGCCCGCGACAAAAAGAGACGGGATCTGCACCGGGTTGGTATGGAATAAGGCAAAGATCAGCGCGGTAAGTAAAACGCCGATGGTTACGCCGTATTTTTCATATTCATGCTGGACCAAGCCCCGCAAAAGGAGTTCTTCCGAAACGGCGGGGAGCAACACCGAGGTGAAAAACAGCACGCCCGGGTTGGTACTGCTCAGATCCACAATAGAATTGGAAAAGCTGACATGAAAGACCGCCCTTGCGAGGGCCGAGCTTCCCAAATTGATCAGACTGCAAATGAGGCAGACCGAAAGACCGAATAAAAGGATAAACAGCCAATATTTCGGTCCCACCATCTTCAGCCGCAGGGCTTGCTTTCCTTTATAGCGGTGCACCTTCAAGTAGACCGCGATGGGAATGAGATAAACGATCCCATAGACCAAGGCGGTCAGCCCCGGCCCGAAGGAAGGCAACCATTGGCGGCAAAGGCTCAGCCCCAAAAGGAGGGTCAGCACCACCAATAAGAGGGAGGAGATTTCTCTGGAAATATCGCGGCGGGTGCTCATGAATAAACGATCCCTTTCCGAAGTTCCTCTGCTTGCTCGGCCGAAACCGCCCGCGCCACCAACGCCAGCGCAAAATCAACGGCGGTTCCTGCGCCGCGGGAGGTGATAAACCGCCCGCTCTCCACCACCTTATCGGTCAGCGCTTTGCAGCCGAGAGTCTCTTCCATGCCGGGATAGCAGGTGGCCGCATGGCCTTTCAAAAGCCCCAGCTCCCCCAATACCGAGGGTGCGCCGCAGATGGCGGCGATCACCTTTTCGTCCGCGTAGGCGCGGAGCAAAAGCTCCCGCACCGCGGCGCTCTTACCCAGGTTCTCATAGCCGGGGTATCCGCCGGGCAGGATCAGCATATCCATCGCCTCATAGTCCAACTCCCCGAGGGTAATATCCGCCACCGCGGGGATCCCCCGCGCGCCCGTTACCACCCGCTCGGGGGTGATGGATACCGTCTCCACCGCCGCGCCGGCGCGGCGCAGCAGGTCTACCGGGGCAAAGGCCTCCAGCTCCTCAAAGCCTTCCGCCAATAAAAGATAAATCTTATTCATTCTCGCAACTCCGCTTCGTATTTTTTTAAAAGCAGGGACGGCCGATAGCTCATCTTGGCTTTTCTGAGGCCTTCATCCCCCGCATCGTCTTCCCGATTGATCCACTTGATATGGGCGGGCAGGGAGCGAACAAACTCCCGATTGATCATGGGATACGCCCCCCGCACTTCATCGTCCGCCTTTTCCGCATGGACGCAAAAGCCCTCTTTTCCCAAGGGCTCGCCATAGGTAAAGGCGCATAGGCGGCCATCGGCATAAAGGGCAAGCCCTTGATAGCCCAGCGCCTCAAAATGCTCCAGCCCGCGGCGCACCGCGCACCCTTCCCAAGCCATGGAATCCTCGGCGGCGCAGTTATTGCGGCGGCACCACCAATCGTTGAATTCCCGCACCTGGGGAAGGTTTTCTTCGTTGATGGGGCGCACCTCCCATTGATGCGCCGCCTCAAAGGCATTGATATGGTTACGCTTGGCGGCCAGCTTTTTGCCGCTCAGAGTCGCCAGCTTTTCCCGCTCATAAATGTAATCGAAATTTTTCGCTTCTTTAAAGGAAAATTTCCCGGGGAAGGTCTCTTCCATCCAGGTTTTATATCGCTCGTCGATCCCCAAAAAGCGGGTGATCCCCTCCCCCATCATCTGCTCCAGCAGTTCCTTGCGCTTGGGTCCGATGGGAACGGTATACCGCTTGCCCCAGCAAGAGATAAAGGTATCTCCATGGAGGGAGATCTTCGCGTCCATGATCTTGCTCCAGCAAAAAAGATTGCCGAAGGTCTGATCGCAGATCATTACATCCTCCGCGGCAACGATTTTTTCCACCGCCTCCCGTTGGGAGAGGGCGGGGAACTCAAAGTTTAAGGTCATGATATACCTCTTTTACCTGCTCAAAAATAATCTCAAAATTCTCTTGCTTGCTGCGGGGAACCCCCTGCGCATCATACATCGGGGTCATCCGCCAGCCCAACCGCTCGCCGACGTAAAGGGCGCAGTCGCGGCTTCTTTTGAGGTAGCCCACATCCAGTTCGTGGATATCCTTTTTGGAAAGATCCCCCCGATACCGCCGCTCGATCAGCGCCTGGGAGATCTCGGGCTTCATATCCAGATAGATCACCGCATCGGGCTTCGGCAGTTCAAACTTGCCGTATTCCAGATCGGTCAGCCAATGAATAAATTCATCCCATTCCTCTTTCGGGAGCTTGCTCATCTGATGGACAATATTGGAGGTGGTATACCGATCCGCCACCAGGATCACGCCCTCATCATAGAGCTTTTGGTATTTGGTGCGAAAGCCTGCAAACCGATCGGCCGCAAAAAAGACCGAAGCGGCATAGGCGTTGACATCCTCGGCATGATGGCCGAACTCTCCATGGAGATACATCTGCAATAGCGCGCTGGAGGGCGATTCATAATCGGGGAAGGAGATCCGCTCGGCGGGGATGCCCAATTCATTAAGCTTGGCGCAGACCAGTTTGGAATGGGTTCCCTTTCCGCTGCCGTCCAGCCCATCTATAACGATCAATCTTCCCATTTTTACTCTCCCAAAAATTTTTCTTTCATTTCCTTCATTTTGCCGCAGGTCATCTTGCCCTCGGGGCATTTGCCCGCAACGCAGGGCGGGCCCGCCAGCTTAAAGACGGTGGGGCAAACTTCCCGCACCTCCATCAGCATCTGGGTTGCAAGCTCGCGGATCTCCCATTGGGCGCGGCTGCAGCAGCGCAGGCGGAAGAAATTGAGCAGGCTGCGGGCGTTCATGGTCACCATCATTTTGGTGGTGCAGCCGTTGGGGAGGACAAATCTTGCATCCTCGATGGCCTTCTTTTTATCCGCCACCGACCCTGCGGTGCCTTCCATCAGCAGTTCGGTCAGCTTGGTATAGCGGGCGGAAAGCTCGTCCATGGTTTCTAAGTAAAGCGCCTTGGCCTCGGCATTTTCAGCGATGGCAGGGGGCAGAATAAAATCAAACCCATCCTCTGCCACATAACGCTGGCTCTGCACGCTGAAGGAAGCAATGCGATGGCGGGTGATCTGCGCCAGCAGGGCGCGGGAAACATTTTCGATCCCGAAGGTGAAGGAGATATGCTCGATGGGGCTTTCATGGCCCAAAGAGGCGAGCATATCGAGAAAACTCTCGGTCTTCTCGGGGGTCAGCCCCTCCATAACGGTATCGATATCGGCGCGGGCATAGCAAAGCTTGGCCGCCGCCGCAATGATCTTTTCCCCATCGGGGGTATGGCTCAAAAGACGTACTCTTAATGTTGCTTCTCCCATTTTAAAAATCCCCTTTATTCTTTCTTAGAAAAAGGCGGAGAGTTCTCCGCCTTACTTTTTTATACTCAGCAAAAATTTGGGCAAACCAATGATCCGCTTCAAGCGGAAGGGCTCTTTCCAAACGCGATAGAGCCATTCCAGGCGGCATCGGATCATCCATTTCGGCGCGCGGCTTAAGGTTTGGGCAAAGATATCCAGCGAGCCGCCCAACCCCAGCATCACGCCCACCTTCAGGGCGGATTTATTGGCCGCCATCCAAAGCTCTTGCTTGGGCGCACCCAGGCAGACAAACAGCATATCCACATCCAAGTTGTTGATCTCTTCAATAATGTCGGGCTCTTCTTCGGGTTTAAAATAACCGTCCCGCAGGCCAACGATCCGAAGCCCCGGCATACTTTCCTCCAGCCTGCGCTTGGCCTCCGCCGCAACGCCCGGCCTTGCGCCGAGGAAATAGACCCGATTGCCGTTCTCGGCGGAACGCTCCAAGAGATGCTCTGCCAGCTCCACGCCCGCCACCTTTTCCTTCAGGGGCCGGCCCAGCCGCTTGGCGGCCAGCAGGATGCCCACCCCGTCGGGAACAACATAATCCGCCGCATAGAGGGCTTGCTTCACCCGATCGTCTTGAGAGAACATCTGCAAAATCTCGGCATTGGGGGTAACAACGATCTTGCTTTCCCGCGCGGCGAAAAAGCCGTAAACATCGTTTACCGCCTGCTCCATCGTCACATTCTGAACGTTTAAACCCAAAACCGAAACTGTCATGCCTTCCTCTCATTCTCTCAGTTTATTATAATCGAGTAAATTATACCATAAATAAATTACAGATTGCAATAAAAACTTGCAGTTCCTTTATAATTTTGGTAGAATAATATTAAATTATGCAAAGGAGGGGTGCAAATGACCGCCGTAATCCTGCAAAAAGAATTTTCTTTTCGCTCCCCCATCGATCAGATCGAATTGGAGGGAACTTATATTTATCCCGAAAATCCCATCGGGATCATCCAATTTCTCCATGGCATGGCCGAGCATAAGGAGCGGTATTTTGAGGGGATGCGCCGCCTGGCGCAAGCGGGTTATGCCTGCGTCATCCATAACCACCGCGGCCACGGCAACTGCCCTATTTTAGGCCATTTCGGCAAGGGCGGAGCGGAAGGGATCATCGCCGATGCGCTGGCAGTCGGAGATCTGGCCAAAAAGGAATTTCCCAGCCTGCCCCTCTATCTTTTCGGCCATAGCATGGGCAGCCTCATCGCCCGCTGCTGCCTCAAACGCGCCGATGAAAACTACCAAGGGGTCTTCGTTTGCGGAACGCCCTTTGCGCCGCCCGCGCTGATCAAGATCGCCCGCGGCTATATCGCCCTTAAAACCAAGCTCAACGGCGATCAGTGGCGGAGCAAAAGCGTCAACGCCATGGTGACCGGTGCGTTTAATAAAGGCATCAAGGATGCCGCCTCCCCCAACCAATGGATCTCTTATAATGCCCAAAATGTGGCGGATTATGATGCCGATCCCCTTTGCGGATTTTGCTTTACCCTAAGCGGGTTTGCGGGGCTGATGGCGCTGATGGACGAAACCTTCAGCGATAAGGGCTGGGCCTGCAAAAATACATCCCTGCCCGTTCACCTGCTCTCGGGGGCGGATGACCCCTGCCACGGCGGCATCAAAAACTTTAACTTTGCGGCAGAACTGATCGCCAAAAAGGGCTACCCCACCACCAAAAAGATCTTTGAAAATATGCGCCATGAAATTTTATTGGAGGAAGGAAATGAGGCGGTCTTTGCCCATATCCTTTCGGTTTTAAAGGAGATGGAAGGATGAGCCTGTTAGATGCCCGCCTGCAGGCGGTTTTATCGCTGATCCCCGCAGGGAGCACCCTCCTCGATATCGGCACCGACCATTGCAAGCTCCCCGCGGAAGGATTGCTCTGCGGCAAGCTTTCCGAGGCCTTTGCGGCGGATATCCGCCAAGGGCCGCTGGATGCCGCCGCCCGCCAACTGGCCTCTTTGGGGCTGTTCGGCAAGATCCCCCTTTATCTCTCCGACGGGCTGAAGGAGATCCCTTTAGACGTTTTGGAACAGGTTACCACCGTTGCGGTGGCGGGGATGGGGGGCGAGGTAACGGAGCAGATCCTCAAAAACGCACCGATCGAGCCCATCTGCTGGGTGCTCCAACCCATGAGCGCCATTTATGAACTGCTGGATTTTCTGGCCGCCGAGGGCTATGAGATCGCCGATGGCAAGCTGGCGCAGGACGGCGAGAAGTTTTACCGCATCTTCCAGGTGCAAAAAACAGGCATCCCCTATGAGCCCGATTATTTTTCCATGATCGCAAAGGATCCCCTCTATCGGCCCTATCTCCAAAAGGAGCAGGCGCGGCTGGAGCAGGCCCTCGCCGGCCTTCGGTCTGCCCGCATTCCCGATGAAAAGCGGATCGCAGAGGCCGAAACCTTATTATCAAAAATCAGAAAGGCAATGCCATGACAACTGTTCGCAAGATTTATGAATTTTTAGATACCGTCTGCCCCTTTTCCCTGGCGGAAGAATGGGATAATCCCGGCCTCAATGTCGGCTACGCCGATCGGCGGGTTAGCAAGGTGCTGATCGCGCTGGATCTCACCATGGAGGTCATCTGCCGCGCGGCAGAGCGCGGATGCGAGTTGATCATTACCCACCATCCCCTCATCTTCGACCCCATCAAGCAGGTCAACGGCGATTCGGCGGAAGGGCGGCGGATTTTGGCGCTGGCCGCCAATAATATCGCCCATATCGCCTGCCATACCAATCTGGATGCCGCCCAAGGGGGCGTCAACGATGTTTTGGCGCAGATCTGCGGGCTGACCGAAACCCAACCCTTCTGGGGCATCGGCCGCATCGGCACGGCCGAGACCGATCTCTCCGCCCTCATTGCTCGGCTCAAGGATGCCCTCCAAGCCGATTGCAAGTCGGTGCGTTGCACCGAAGAGGTTTCCCGCGTAGCCATCGTCGGCGGAGCGGGCGGCGGTGCGTTGGAGCAGCCCGACCTTTTAACAGCGGGCGATACCTATATCACCGGCGAAGCCAAGCACCATCAACTGCTGATCGCCCGCGAAAGGGGGATCAACCTTTTGGTTTTGGGTCATTATGAGACCGAATACCCTGTTCTTGCGCCCCTGGCGCAAAAGCTGCGGGCGGCCTTCCCCGAAATTACTTTTGAAGAAATGCCCTTTGAGGCCCCCTTGGAGAATGTATAATTATGGCACTGGACGCTTGTTATTTATCCTTTTTAGCAAAAGAGATCGATCAAACCGTAGCAGGCGCGCGGGTAGAAAAGCTTTATCAGCCCGCCAAGGATGAGATCATTCTGCACCTGCGCGCGCCGGGTGTGCGCACCCGCCTGCTTTTATGCTGCGCTCCCAACTGCGCCCGCATCACCCTCACCCAAAAGGATGCGGAAAACCCCGCTCAGCCCCCACTTTTTTGCATGGTTTTGCGTAAGCACCTGATGGGCGCGCGGCTGGAGCGGGTCTGGATGCCCCAATTCGAGCG